>CABUCP010000048.1 GCA_902490055.1 uncultured Klebsiella sp.
CCAGTCAATAACTCTGTAGGCTTTTCGGCGCGCTTTGGTCATAAGCTAATGTGATGTCCTGATTTACCTTATGGTTTAGCACCGGGTTAGGTGGTAAGTTCAGGCAAAAGAGAACGTTTGCGTCGGCGTCCATCAGCGGTGCCGTCGCCGGATTTCGTGGCGCAAAATCGCCGACTATATCGTGGCTGGTTCCGTTTTATTCGATGAGGAAAAGATGGCTCAACAGACTCCGTTGTATGAACAACACACGCTGTGCGGCGCTCGCATGGTGGATTTCCATGGCTGGATGATGCCGCTGCATTACGGGTCCCAGATTGATGAGCACCACGCGGTGCGCGGCGATGCAGGGATGTTCGATGTGTCGCATATGACCATCGTCGATTTCCACGGCAGCCGGATCAGAGAGTTCTTGCGCTATTTGCTGGCCAACGATGTGGCGAAGCTTACCACCCCAGGCAAAGCGCTCTACACCGGCATGCTAACCGCTTCCGCCGGCGTCATCGATGACCTGATTGTTTATTTCCTTTCTGAAGATTATTTCCGCCTCGTTGTTAACTCCGCCACTCGTGAAAAAGACCTCGCCTGGATTTCCGAACAAGCCGAACCTTACGGTCTTGAAATCACCGTTCGCGACGATCTGTCGCTGATCGCGGTGCAGGGTCCGCAGGCGAAAGCGAAGGCGGCGACGCTGTTCACCGACGCTCAGCGCCAGGCCGTGGAAGGCATGAAGCCGTTCTTCGGCGTACAGGCCGGCGACCTGTTTATCGCCACCACCGGTTATACCGGCGAAGCGGGTTATGAAATCGCTATGCCGAACGAGCAGGCGGCGGATTTCTGGCGCGGTCTGCTGGACGCCGGCGTTAAGCCTTGTGGTCTTGGCGCGCGTGACACCCTGCGCCTGGAAGCCGGGATGAATCTGTACGGCCAGGAGATGGACGAAGGCGTCTCGCCGCTGGCGGCGAACATGGGCTGGACTATCGCCTGGGAGCCCGCCGATCGTAACTTCATCGGCCGCGAAGCGCTGGAAATGCAGCGCGAAAAAGGCACCGAGCAGTTGGTTGGCCTGGTGATGACCGAGAAAGGCGTCCTGCGCGGCGGCCTGCCGGTACGTTTTACCGATAGCGACGGTAATCAAAAAGAAGGCATTATCACCAGCGGCACCTTCTCGCCGACGCTGGGCTACAGCATCGCGCTGGCTCGCGTACCGGCCGGGATTGGCGAAACCGCGGTGGTGCAGATTCGTAACCGTGAAATGCCGGTAAAAGTGACTAAACCTGGTTTTGTACGCAATGGCAAAGCCATTGTGTGATTTCCCTTTTTTGGAGATGAATTGATGAGCAACGTACCAGCAGAACTGAAATACAGCAAAGAACACGAGTGGCTGCGTAAAGAAGCGGACGGCACCTATACCGTCGGGATCACCGAGCACGCGCAGGAGCTGCTTGGCGACATGGTTTTCGTTGACCTGCCGGAAGTGGGCGCCACCGTTGAAGCGGGCGCCGATTGCGCCGTTGCCGAATCCGTGAAAGCGGCTTCCGATATCTACGCGCCGATTAGCGGTGAAATCGTTGCCGTCAACGAAGAGCTGAACGACTCTCCGGAACTGGTCAACAGCGACCCGTATAGCGACGGTTGGATCTTCAAAATCAAAGCCAGCGACGAAGCGCAGGTTGCCGCGCTGCTGGATGCCGCCGCGTATGAAGCTTTACTGGAAGACGAATAAATGTGTGCCGGATGGCGCTGCGCTTATCCGGCCTACGAACTTTGTAGGCCCGGTAAGCGCTAGCGCCACCGGGCAATTCAGGTAAGTAGAGACAATCACGATTCACCGCACGTTTCAGGAACCATCGCTCATGACTCAGACTTTAGGTCAGCTTGAAAACCGCGACGCCTTTATTGAACGCCACATTGGCTCGGACGCTCAGCAGCAGCAAGAGATGCTGAAGACCGTCGGCGCGGATTCGCTTAACGCCCTGATTGGCCAGATTGTGCCGCAGGATATCCAGCTGGCGACCCCACCGCAGGTGGGCGACGCGACTACCGAATTCGCCGCGCTGGCGGAGCTGAAAGCGATTGCCGGTCGCAACAAGCGCTTCAAGTCTTATATCGGCATGGGCTACACCGCCGTGCAGCTGCCGCCGGTGATTCAGCGCAATATGCTGGAAAATCCGGGCTGGTATACGGCCTATACCCCTTATCAGCCGGAAGTCTCGCAGGGCCGTCTGGAATCGCTGCTGAACTTCCAGCAGGTGACCCTGGATCTGACCGGGCTGGATATCGCTTCCGCTTCGCTGCTTGATGAAGCAACCGCCGCCGCCGAAGCGATGGCGATGGCGAAGCGCGTGAGCAAACTGAAGAACGCTAACCGCTTCTTCGTTGCCGCCGACGTTCATCCACAAACTCTGGATGTGGTTCGCACCCGTGCCGAAACCTTCGGCTTCGACGTGATCGTTGATGACGCCGACAAAGTGCTGGATCACCAGGATGTGTTTGGCGTGCTGTTGCAGCAGGTTGGCACCACCGGTGAAATCCACGATTACAGCAAACTGATTGCCGAGCTGAAAGCGCGCAAAGTTATCGTGAGCGTCGCCGCCGACTTCATGGCGCTGGTGCTGCTGACGGCGCCGGGTAAGCAGGGTGCGGATATCGTTTTCGGTTCCGCCCAGCGATTCGGCGTGCCGATGGGCTACGGCGGCCCGCACGCGGCCTTCTTCGCGGCGAAAGATGAATTCAAACGTTCCATGCCGGGGCGTATTATCGGCGTATCGAAAGATGCCGCGGGTAATACCGCGCTGCGCATGGCGATGCAGACTCGTGAGCAGCATATCCGCCGCGAGAAAGCGAACTCCAACATTTGTACCTCGCAGGTACTGCTGGCCAACATCGCCAGCCTGTATGCGGTATTCCACGGCCCGGTTGGCCTGAAACGTATTGCCGGTCGCATCCATCGCCTGATCGACATTCTGGCCGATGGCCTGCAGAAGAAAGGGCTGAAGCTGCGCCATGCGCACTACTTCGACACCCTGTGCGTGGAAGTGGCGGATAAAGCCGCGGTGCTGGCGCGTGCCGAAGCGCTGCAGATTAACCTGCGCAGCGATATCCACGGCGCGGTTGGTATCACGCTCGATGAAGCGACCACCCGCGAAGATGTGCTGAACCTGTTCCGCGCGATCGTCGGTGACGATCGCGGCCTGGATATCGATACCCTGGATAAAGATGTAGCGTTGGATAGCCGTTCGATCCCGGCTGCGATGCTGCGTGACGATGCGATCCTCACCCATCCGGTGTTTAACCGCTACCATAGCGAAACCGAGATGATGCGCTATATGCACGCGCTGGAGCGGAAAGATCTGGCGCTGAACCAGGCGATGATCCCGCTGGGATCCTGCACCATGAAGCTGAACGCCGCGGCGGAGATGATCCCGATCACCTGGCCGGAATTTGCCGAGCTGCACCCGTTCTGCCCGGTCGATCAGGCGGAAGGTTATCATCAGATGATCGCCCAGCTTTCCGATTGGCTGGTGAAACTGACCGGCTATGACGCCGTCTGCATGCAGCCGAACTCCGGCGCTCAGGGCGAATATGCCGGCCTGCTGGCGATTCGTCACTATCACGAAAGCCGCAATGAAGGTCATCGCGATATCTGCCTGATCCCAAGCTCCGCGCACGGCACCAACCCGGCTTCCGCGCAGATGGCGGGCATGCAGGTGGTGGTGGTTGCCTGCGATAAAAACGGCAACATCGATCTCGCCGATTTACGTGAAAAAGCAGAGCAGGCGGGGGCGAATCTCTCCTGCATCATGGTCACCTATCCGTCGACCCACGGCGTATATGAAGAGACCATCCGCGAAGTGTGCGAAATTGTGCACCAGTTCGGCGGCCAGGTTTACCTCGACGGCGCCAACATGAACGCTCAGGTCGGTATCACTTCACCGGGCTTTATCGGCGCGGACGTTTCGCACCTCAACCTGCATAAAACTTTCTGCATTCCGCACGGCGGCGGCGGCCCGGGCATGGGGCCTATCGGCGTGAAAGCGCACCTGGCGCCGTTTGTGCCGGGCCACAGCGTGGTGCAGATTGAAGGGATGCTGACCCGTCAGGGCGCGGTTTCCGCTGCGCCGTTCGGCAGCGCTTCCATTCTGCCGATCAGCTGGATGTATATCCGCATGATGGGCGCGGAAGGGCTGAAACAGGCGAGCCAGAATGCCATTCTCAACGCCAACTATATCGCGACGCGCCTGAAAGACGCTTATCCGGTGCTGTATACCGGTCGTGACGGTCGTGTCGCGCACGAATGCATTCTCGATATTCGTCCGCTGAAAGAAGAGACCGGTATTAGCGAACTGGATATCGCCAAGCGCCTTATCGACTTTGGCTTCCATGCGCCGACCATGTCCTTCCCGGTAGCCGGTACGCTGATGGTTGAGCCGACGGAATCGGAAAGCAAGGTTGAGCTGGACCGCTTTATCGACGCGATGCTGGCGATCCGCGCTGAAATTGGCCGCGTACAGGCGGGCGAATGGCCGCTGGAAGATAACCCGCTAGTCAACGCGCCGCACACTCAGGGCGAGATGGTGGGCGAGTGGAATCATCCGTATAGCCGCGAGCTGGCGGTGTTCCCGGCCGGTCTGCACAATAAATACTGGCCGACGGTAAAACGTCTGGACGATGTCTACGGCGACCGTAACCTGTTCTGCTCCTGCGTACCGATGAGCGAATACCAGTAAGTGGTGAATTAGCTAAACTTTTAAAGGCGCTGCGGCGCCTTTATTTTTTGGAGGGAAGGTATGGCGATAGCACTCATTAGCGGCGCGAGCCGCGGAATTGGTCGGGCGACGGCGCTGCTGCTGGCGCAGGAAGGGTACAATGTCGCGGTCAATTACCATCACAACATTAAAGCCGCTACCGAGGTGGTGAATAGCATTGTCGACGCTGGTGGAAAAGCCACGGCGCTGCGGGCCGATATCAGCGATGAATCGCAGGTGATGGCGATGTTTGAGGCGATTGACCGCATGGGTGAACCGCTGGCGGCGCTGGTCAATAATGCCGGGATCCTGTTTACCCAATGTACGGTGGAGAGTCTGAGCGCCGAGCGCATTAACCGCGTACTGGCAACCAATGTGACCGGCTATTTTCTTTGCTGCCGCGAGGCGGTAAAGCGCATGTCGCATCGGCATGGCGGCAAGGGCGGGGCGATTGTTAACGTATCGTCCGCGGCATCGCGTCTTGGCGCGCCGGGAGAATACGTTGATTATGCTGCCTCAAAAGGGGCGGTAGATACCCTGACGACCGGGCTGGCTCTGGAAGTCGCGGCGCAGGGGATTCGGGTGAACGGCGTGCGTCCGGGGCTGATTTATACCGAAATGCACGCCTCCGGGGGTGAGCCAGGGCGCGTGGATCGGGTGAAAAGTTCGCTACCGATGCAGCGTGGCGGCCAGCCGGAAGAGGTCGCTCAGGCCATTGCCTGGCTGCTGAGCGACAAAGCATCGTATGTGACCGGTAGTTTCCTCGAACTGGCGGGGGGGAAATAACTCTGGCCATCGTTCAGTATCCCGGTTAAGCGCAGCGCGAGCCGGGTAACCTTCCCGGATGGCGGCTACGCCTTATCCGGGCTATCCAACTACACGTAGCCGAGGAACCCGACTGTCTACCAGGAGGCCAGCCACAGCCTCAAGCGCATCCCCCAACCGCTGGTCCAGCCGGTGGTTACCGACTTCACCTCGCCTTGAGAAATCACCACCAGCGTCGGCGTCACCTGCACGTCCCACTGCTGTGCGAGCTGGCCGCTCTGGTCATTCACCGTCGGCAGCGCCATTTTCTTTCTCGCCAGCCACTTCTCCAGCGTGGAATTATCGCCGGAGCGCAGAGCCACGCTCACTACGTTGCCGCCGTCGGCGGCGAGCGATGCCACCGACGGCGTGGTGTAGCGACAAACTCCGCACCAGGTCGCCCAGACGTACAGCAGTAGAGGCTTTTGCTGGCTCATGGCGTTCAGATCCAGCGTCCTGCCGTCGAGGGTTTGTAGCGGCGTGGCGCTGAAGTTTTGCGGCAACGCGGGCTGGCGGAAGTAATCTACCGCCAGGCTAACCGCCGCGCCAATCAGCAGCCACACCGCCAGCTCGCGCAGCCAACGTTTGAGCTTACTGGCCACGGGCTTTAGCCAGCTGTTCTTTCACCAGCCCCTCCAGGTCATCATAGGGGATTGCACCGGCAACCATCTGGTCGCCAACGATCGTCGCCGGCGTGCCCTGAATATTCAGCACCTGCGACAAAATCAGGTTCATCTTCAACGAATCCATGGTTTTGTCATCGATATTCACGCTATCGGTCGCCGTTTTTTTCTGCGCCGCGGCGATGCTGGCATCATCGTGATAGCCTTTTTTCGCCATCAGGCGCTGGTGTAGCGCCCAAAACTTATCGGGCTGCTGGCGCCAGGTGGAGAGCGCGGCCTTGGCGGCATTGACCGAACTCTGCCCTTTAAACGGCAGCAGCTTCACGATGAGCTGGATGTCCGGATTATCGTGGACGATTTTCTCCAGCATTGGGTCAAACTGTTTGCAGTATGGGCAGTTGTAGTCAGTGAATGAGACGATAGTGAGCTTCGGCTCTTTTGCGCCGGTACGCGGGCTATTGGGATCGTTAAAGAGCAGCTGCGCCAATTGGTCGTCAGAACTGGATGGCGCTTGCCCCGTCGGGGCGGCGAAGCTGAAGGCGGAAACGCACAGGAGTAATAAGGCGGCGATGGTTCTCATATTATTTTCCTTTTGCAGCGGACAGGTCGGCGAGGAGTTCTTCGCGATTCAACAGCGCAGGCAGGATCTGTCCCTGCGGCAACCCCGGTCCGTAAATCTGGTTAAACGGCACCGCGGCGCTGCCGCGAGCGGTTAAGAACTGGCTAATCGTGGCGGAAGGGCGGCTCCAGTCGCCGCGTAAGGCGACGACATCCGGCGCCGAGAGCGCCTGCTGAACGTCATCGCGCAGCAGTACGTTGTATTTATTGGCTTTGCAGGTCACGCACCAGTCGGCGGTGACATCAATAAACACCCGCTTATGCGCCGCAAGGGCGTTGGCGATCGCCTGCTCGCTGAGCGGCTGCCAGTTTACCCGGTCACGGCGCGAGCCCTGGCCGTCCGGCTGCGAGATAAACGCCACGGCGCCCGCCACCACGATGGCCAATCCGCCAGCGCGCAATGCCGTGCGCCAGCGGTAACGCCAGGCGGTCGCCAGCAGCAGAGTGATGGCCAGAATAACCAGCAGAGCGAGCATCGGCGTGCGGCCGATGTGGATGGACAGCAAACTGACCAGCCATAGCGCTGAGCCGAGCATCATCAGTCCCAGCACCACGCGCAGATGGTTCATCCAGCGACCAGGGCGCGGTAGGCGCTGGGCCAGTCCTGGCCAGGCGACGATAAGCAGCCACGGCAGGCTCATGCCGATCCCCATCGCGAAGAAAATCCCCCACAGCAGCGGCAGCGGCGCCACCAGCGCGACCGAAACGGCGGTGCCGAGAAACGGCGCGGTACAGGGCGTTGCCAGCAGGGTAGCGAAGGCGCCCTGCCAGAAGTGGCCCATTAAACCGTTGCCGCCGCGGGTGGCGAGGAAGGTACTGGCGGAAGAGGAGAGGCGAATTTCGAACAATCCCAGCAGACTGGCGCTGAACAGCACCATCACCAGCGCCATCGCGCCGATAAACCACGGGTTCTGGAACTGGATCCCCCAACCGAGCGCCTGATTACCTAAACGCAATAGCGTCATCATCAAGGCCAGCGCCAGGAAGGAGACGACGATCCCGCATACTGAGGCAAGGAACTGCCGCCGCACTGCGCCGCGTTCGCGACCTTCGGTTTGCACCAGCGAGCCGAGCTTCATCGCCAGTACCGGCAGTACGCAGGGCATTACGTTGAGGATAAGCCCCCCGGCCAGCGCCATCAGCAGCACCCAGCCTAAGGCCATTCCCGGCGCGGCGCTGCCGGCGGTGATGGCGATTTGGCTTTCCTGCGCCTGGCCGCTATCGGCCAGCACCAGCGACAGCGTTTTGCCGCTGAGATTCGGCGCCGCTTCGCCCCAGCTATCGGTGACCGGTACGGTGGCGGTCAACGTATCGCCGCGGCTGGTAAAGCTCGGCTTGCCGAAATCGACATCCTCCATGCTGTCAATAAACAGCGCTGGCTGCTGCCAACCGGCATCGCGGCGCGCGGTCACCGTCAGCTTACCGTTGACGTAGCTGGCGTTGAGCGCCGAGGTCAGACCGTCGCTCAGTGGTAACGTGCCCATCGCGCGGGTGAAATCATAATTAAATCGCTCCCCCGCCGTAGTCGTCATATCCAGCGAAAAGGGGTAGTCAGTGAGAATGCAGACATTGCTGCAAGTAGAGAGCGTCAGTACGCCGCTAAGCGTCGGCGGTATTTTCCCGCGCAGGGTCATCGGGAAGCTGACGTCGCCGTGATAGCCCTGAGTGGAAATCCCCGCGACGTCAAAGCGCTGCGGCGTCGGCCAACGCCAGTTAACCTCGAGCGGCGTGTGCCAGGCGATAGCCGGCGCGATCCCGCCTTCGCCCGGCGAACGCCAGTAGGTTTTCCAGCCCTTTTCCAGCGCGACGTCCAGCAGAAGGCGGGTTTCGCCGCCGCTTTCGCTTTGCGCCCGCAGTCGGACGCTGGCGTGTTGATTGTCGGCGGCGCGCAGCCAGCCGCTGTCGGCGGCCTGGCTGACGGGCAGCCATAGCCAAAGCAGGCAGACCAACAGTCGCCTGAATACCATAAACATAAATTTTCTCCGTAAGTAATGAATTAACCTGAGCTGTCAGGAGAATTAATCACTCACGGAAGACGCATAATCGTAGATGCACCCGTAATCGGGGCGGGGAGATAACGCGAGGAGGCCAGATGCGCTCAATGCGCGGCGGAATTGCCGCCAGCACCGCCAGAAGCAGGGCGATAGCAAATAGCGCGCCTTCAAACAGCATTGGAGGGACGGCCATTAGCGACTTGGCGCTGAGTTCACAGGGGGTGACCGGCGCGTCGGCATTATCCGGGCCAGGTTGGGCGGATTGGCTGGCGGCCGTGACGTTCATCACCAACGCGTGCATCCCCGCCATCCGCTGGGCGGTGCAAACCACCACCACCAGGCAGGCAAGGAGTACAAGAAGAATGGCTTTGCGTTGTCGCTTGATCATGGTCGCCTCAAATATTCACGAGGCCTATCTTATCGGGCGAACGCGTTTTGGCAATGTTAAAGCTGTAAAGAAGTGTCTGGCAGATAAGCAATTTGCCCTCTCCCGTTCGGGAGAGGGCGGTTAATTACAGCTTTTCACCGTTGCTGGCAATAACCTCTTTGTACCAGTTGAAGCTCTTCTTACGCGAACGGGACATGTCGCCGGTGCCGTCGTCGTGTTTGTTGACGTAGATGAAGCCGTAGCGTTTGCTGTACTGGCCGGTGGTGAAGGAGACGCAGTCGATGCAGCCCCACGGGGTATAGCCCATTAGATCGACGCCGTCATAAGTGACCGCTTTCATCATCTCTTCGACGTGGGCGCGCAGATAATCAATGCGGTAGTCATCGTTGATGCTGCCGTCGGCTTCTACTTTGTCGTAGGCGCCAAAGCCGTTTTCCACGATAAACAGCGGCTTCTGATAGCGCTCATACAGTTCGCACAGGGCGTAGCGCAGGCCGACCGGGTCAATCTGCCAGCCCCAGTCGGAGGCTTTCACGTGCGGGTTCGGCACGCTGCCTTCGAAGCCGGAAATGGCGTCGCCGGTACCGCCTTCGGCTTTCACCGCGTTGGTCATGTAGTAGCTGAAGCCGAGATAGGCGCAGGTGCCTTCTCGCAGGATCTGCGCGTCGCCGTCTTCCATCTTAATGTTGAAGCCGCGGCGTTCCCATTCATTCAACACATAGCTCGGGTAGTAGCCGCGTAGCTGGACATCGGTAAAGACGTAGCGCTCGCGCATCGACTCCTGGGCGAACATGACATCTTCCGGTTTGCAGGAGTAAGGATAAAGGGCGACCATCGCCAGCATGCAGCCGACCTGCATTTTCGGGTTGATACGACGCGCCGCTTTCACCGCCAGCGCGCTGGCGACGAACTGGTGATGCAGTACCTGGTACATGGTCTCTTCCGGGTTTTCATGCTCGGTATAGACTACCCCGGAACAGCAGTAGCCGAACAGCGGCGCGCGCCAGTTACGCTGGTTATTGATCTCGTTAAAGGTCATCCAGTATTTCACTTTGTGCTTATAGCGCTCGAAGACCACTTCGGCGAAGCGCACAAAGAAATCGACCACTTTGCGGTTGGTCCAACCGCCGTACTGCTGCACCAGATGCAGCGGCATTTCAAAGTGGGAAAGGGTGATCACCGGCTCGATGTTGTATTTCAGCAGTTCATCGAACATGTCATCGTAGAATTTCAGCCCTTCTTCATTGGGCTGCGTTTCGTCGCCCTGCGGGAAGATGCGAGTCCAGGCGATTGAGGTGCGGAAGCATTTGAAACCCATCTCGGCGAATAGCTTGATGTCTTCTTTGTAGTGACCGTAGAAATCGACGGCTTCATGGTTAGGGTAATATTTACCCGCTTCGACCTGTTGAGTGATTTCGCGCGGCACGCCGTGCGCCCCGCCGGTCAGAACGTCGCAGATGCTGGGGCCTTTGCCGCCTTTGTTCCAGCCGCCTTCGACCTGATGCGCGGCAACCGCGCCGCCCCATAAGAAATCTTTCGGTAGCGTCAATTTTTTCATCTTTGCTCATCTCTATGAATAACTATTGCATTCGAGTCTAGCAAAGCGAATTTGAATGTCACGATATAACAAATCCCGCCCCGCGGAATATGTTACATCGAAAAAACAGCCTGTTATTTTTAGCTGATTTTGCGCGCTAATTTACGCCCGAGCGATTCAAGAATATAAATTACCGGGATCTGCGTCGTTATATCATAGACGCCGCCGATCCGCGTCTGCGGCACGTGCCAGGAGATATTGAAGTCAGCCAGTTTCGCCAGCCGCGAGTGTTCATGGCTGGTAATCGACATCACCTTGCAGCGGTGCAGGCTGAACTGGCTGGCAAAGCGCAGGATCTCTTCGGTTTCGCCGGAGACCGAAAGCACTATCGCCAGCGCGTTGCGGGCCATGTCATTGGTAACCGGAAAATAAGGGTCATCAATATGATTGCTGAATTTCCCAACGTTGGAAAAGAAACGCGCGCCATATTTCGCCAACGCGCCGGAGGTCCCGGCGCCGACGAAAATAATACGCTCGGAAGCGAGGATAATATCGACGGCCTGTTCGAGTAATTTATCGAACTCATCATTATTGACGCTTTTAAAAAAGCTCATTATTTCGCTGGCGCCGATATTTGCCTGTTGAGGCTCGTTCTGCTCGAGATATAATTTAAAGCGTACGCGAAATTCAGAGTAGCCCTCGCACTGCAGTTTGCGACAGAAGCGCAACACGGTGGTGGTGGAGACCCCGGCGGCCTCGGCCAGTTCGCGGATGGTCATGTACATCACTTTGTCACGATTCTTAATGACGTAGTGGTAGACCATCATCTCAAGATTATTGAGACTGGCGACAGCGGCGTGGGAGAACATACTCACAGTGGCGAACTCACAATTCATAATGACCAGGACGGAATTATACCATGCAGGCAAATGACATAACCTTTTTTCAGCGCTTTCAGGACGACATCCTGGCCGGGCGCAAAACCATTACCATTCGCGATGCGGCAGAGTCGCACTTTAAACCCGGCGATGTGCTGCGCGTCGGGCGCTATGAAGACGATGGCTATTTTTGCACCATCGCCGTCACCGCGACCTCAACGGTGACCCTCGATACGCTAACCGAACGGCACGCTCAACAGGAGAATATGACCCTCGAACAGCTGCGTCAGGTGATTAGGGAAATCTATCCTACGGAAGATAAGTTTTATGTTATTGAATTCAAAAGGTTTTAAATAATTAAT
>CABUCP010000049.1 GCA_902490055.1 uncultured Klebsiella sp.
ATAGTGTTATGAAATACCATTCAGCCCCGCTTATCCCGCACAAATCCGCCGTCATGTCCGCGCCGGCCAATCTGCTGGCCGAAGAGGTCTGCCTGCCCGCCGCGCTGCTAAAAAGAACGGCGCTGGAAAACAACATTTCATGGATGCAGCGCTATGCCGACGCTCGCGGGGTGTCGCTGGCGCCGCACGGCAAAACCACGATGACGCCGTGGATTTTCCAGGCGCAACAACAGGCGGGAGCGTGGGGGATCGGCGTTGGCAGCGCCTGGCAGGCCAACGCGGCGATGGCCAGCGGCATCCAACGCGTTCTGATGGTCAATCAGCTGATTGGCAAGGCCAATATGCAGGTGGTCGCGCAGCTAAAAGCGCACTATCGGGAAGTTGATTTTATCTGCTGCGTCGATAGCGAAGCTAACGTCCGCACCCTTTCGGCTTTCTTCGCCGCCCGGGGACAGACGCTGGATGTATTGATCGAGCTTGGCGTACCCGGCGGGCGCTGCGGCTGTCGCAGCGTTGATGACGCGCTGGCGCTGGCGCAACGGGTTAGCGATCTACCGGGCCTGCGTCTACGCGGACTGGAATTGTATGAAGGGGTGCTGCACGGCGACGATCCGCAGCCGCAGGTCGAAGCGTTACTGCAGCAGGCGGCGGCGCTGGCCTGCCGCATGGAGCCGCTGGTTGACGGCGAGTTCATCCTCACCGGCGCCGGCACCGTCTGGTATGACGTGGTGTGCAATATCTGGCTGGCGGCGGCAAAACCACGCCGCTGCCGGATAGTGATCCGCCCGGGTTGCTATATCACCCACGATCGTGGGATCTACGATCTCGCTCAGCAAGAGCTGATCGCCCGCGATCCGATTGCCTGCGATCTCGCCGGCGATCTCACTTCGGCGCTGGAGCTGATGGCGATGGTGCAGTCGGTGCCGGAGGCGGATCGCGCGGTGGTAAACTTCGGCAAGCGCGACTGCGCCTTCGACGCCGGGCTGCCGCAGCCGATCGCCCATTATCGTAACGGACAAGCATTGCCGCTAAGCGCGGAAGCGATCGTCAGCATCGGCATTATGGATCAGCACTGCATGCTGCGCCTGGCGCCGGATAGCGACGTGCAGGTCGGCGATATTCTGCTGTTCGGCACCTCGCATCCGTGTCTGACCTTTGATAAGTGGAAGACGCTGCTGCTGGTCGATGACGACTACAACGTGCTGGACGAGCTCGATACGCTGTTCTGACAGGCATCCCGGGTAGCGGCGCTTCGCGCCTTACCCGCCCTGGCGCAAGGCGCAAATCTCATCATGCAATGAACGGCTGATGGCGACCCCCTGCCGCTCACTCTGCTGGCGGCAGGCGAAACGCCGCTCGCCCGGCAGCCGCGCCCCCTGATCCTGCATCGCATTGAACAGCGTTTCGGCGCGCGCCAGCTGCTCTGGTGCCTGCGCGCCGAGAAAGCGCTGCGGATCCAGCGCCAGGATAAGCTCGCCGCCGTAGGGAAGACCGCCCGCGCCGTTATCCCAAGCCAGCGATTCGGCGCTGGTCATATCGCCGATAAGCGGCCCGGCCAGCAGCTCGACCATTGCCGCCAGCGCCGAGCCCTTATGGCCGCCGAAAGTTAACATCGCGCCGTTCAGCACCTCCGCGGCATCGGTCGTCGGCTGTCCCTGACTATCGATTCCCCACCCCTGCGGTAGCGCTTTGCCGGCGCGCTGATGCAGCTGGATCTCGCCGCGCGCCGCGGCGCTGGTCGCCATATCAACAATAAACGGCGGCTTTTCCCGCCGCGGCCAGCCAAAGGCGATAGGGTTGGTGCCGAACAGAGGACGCGTGCCGCCCGCTGGGGCGACCCAGGCGTGGCTTGGCGTGCAGGCCAGCCCCACCAGCCCTGCCTCGGTCAACGGCTCAATATCGGCAAACAGCGCGGAAAAATGGACGCAGCGGTTAATCGCCAACGCCGCAATGCCGCTGTGCCGCGCCTTCTCCAGCAACAGCGGCAGCGCGCGCTCGTAGGCCAGCAGCGAAAAAGCGCCGCCGGCGTCCGCCCGCGCAATCGCCGGCGCCTGGTCGTGGATTTGCGGCTCGGCATCAGGCGATACCTTACCTTTATGCAAGGTATCGATAATGCCCAACAACCGCCACAAGCCGTGGGAAGCGCAGCCGTCGCGCTCCCCGGCGGCCACATTACGTGCAATGGCCGCCGCGTGGTCGGCGCTAAATCCATTGGCGCTGAGTACCTCCAACGCCAGGTCATAAGCTTCAGGTAACGATAGAGTTACCGACTCCATACTGTTCTCCTTTACTCTTCTTCGTCTCCGCTAAAGTTAGCCTGCGGCAGGCAGCTGCGCGCGCCCCAGTAGTAAATCCCCAACGACATCGCCGCCACCAGCACCGTATCCCAGGGGTGACCTATGACATTAAGCCCGCCGAAGCTGCCCAGCCAGGAAAAGAGGATAATCAACGCATAAAAAACGATCAGCCACAGCGACGATTTCACTTGCTGCGCCAGGCTCACGGTATGTTCCGGCACCCTACCTTTGCACATCACGTAGACGACAAACATCACGATTTGCAGCCCCAACAGCCACGAGAGCGTATTCCAGCCGGACCAGTAGACAATCAGCGCCGAGATCATAAACGATACCGGGCCGATGATGCCGAAGGCGCGCACGCGGAACGGCCGCGGCAGATCCGGCGCGTTGCGGCGCAGCCCGGCGGCGGTTACCGGGGCGATGGCGTAGCTCAGCACCAGGGCAGCCGACACCACGCTAATCAACTGTTCCCAGGAGGGGAACGGCAGCGTCCAGAAAATCGACAGTCCAAAAGTCAGCCATAGCGCCGGGCGCGGAATACCGGACTCTTTATCAATATGGGTAAAGGCTTTAAAGAAAGTACCCGCCTTCGCCCAGCCGTAGATCACCCGCGGCGTCGCATTCATATAGATATTGCCAGTGCCGCTCGGGGAGATGATCGCATCGCTTATCACCATAAAGGCCAGCCAGCCCATGCCGAGGGTAATAGCGATATCGCGATACGGCAGCGAGAACTGTTTGCTCACCTCGGCCCAACCGCCGCTCAGCATCTCGGTGGGGATACTGCCAAGGAACGCCAGCTGCAACAGCACGTAGATAATCGTCGACAGCACCACTGATAAAATCAACGCAATAGGGATAGTCCGCTGCGGCTTTTGTACTTCGCTGGCTACAGAGATAATCGGCGTCAATCCCAGATAAGCGAAGATAATTCCCCCCGCGCTGATCGCCGCTTCCACCCCGGACATGCCGAATGGCGCAATACCCTGAGCGTGCAGGTTCTCCGGTTTAAAGAAGGCGAATAGCGTCACCACCACCAGCAGCGGCACCAGAAACTTGAGCACGCTGATGAAGTTGTTCGATCGGGCGAAGGTCTTGACGCTGTAGTAGTTCAGCGCAAAGAAGAAACAGAGCAGCAGGAACTGCACCACCCACCCCAGCAGCGTCGGCGAACTGGAACCCGGCTGGGTCAACGCCGGGAACCAGGCCGCGGCATATTGCCGGGCGGCGACGATTTCAATCGAGATCAGGCTGGAGAAAGCGATCAGAGTGATGAACCCCAGCAGATAGCCCATCAGCTCGCCGTGGGAAAAGACCGGGTAGCGAATAATGCCGCCAGCGCGCGGCAGCGCCGCCCCCAGTTCGCAGTAGACAATCCCCAGTAGCAATACCGCAAAGCCGCCGATCACCCACGACGCGATCCCGGCCGGACCGGCGATGGAGGCCACGTGGCTGGCGGCGAATAACCATCCGGAGCCGAAAATCGCGCCCAGGCCGATAAACGTAAGATCCGTTAGGGTCAGCTGTTTTTTAAACTTACCCGACTCTGCAACGCGGGTTTGACTGTTATGCGTAGAGTGAATGGTCATGGTGATGCCCTTGCGTCAATGAGAGGAGGAAATCGCTTCCCGGGTCCACTGGCCGTTGACCAGGCGCAGCAGGTTCAAAGGGTTCGCATCCTGCAGCGCCGGCGGTAACAGGGCGGCGGGCGCGTTCTGCAGACAGACCGGGCGCAGAAAGCGCTCTATCGCCCGACTGCCAACCGAAGTCCCGCGCGCGTCGGTGGTCGCCGGCCACGGGCCGCCGTGGACCATCGCATCGCACACTTCCACGCCGGTGGGATAACCGTTAAACAGCACCCGTCCGGCCTTTTCGCAAAGCAGCGGTAGCAGGCTTGCCGCCAGCGGGCCATCATCCGCCTCAGCATGCAGCGTCGCAGTGAGCTGCCCCTGCAGCGCTTTCACCACCGCCTGCAGCTGGGCCATGTCGTCTACTTCCACCAGTAGTGATAACGGGCCGAAAACCTCAGTCTGCAGCAGCGTATCCTGCGCCAGCAGATCCTCGGCTTGAGCCTGCCACAGTAGGGTCTGCGCCTGCCCGGCGCCGGCGGCGATGCCGCTCGCCAGCTTCTCGATACGCGGGTGCGCCGCAAGCGCCGCCACGCCCTGATGGTAGTGCTGAAGGGTCGGCGCATTGAGCAATACCTGCGGCGGGGAGCACGCTACCGCCGCGCACAGCGCCGACTTAAAACGTTCCATCCCGGCGCCGCGCAGCGCCAGAATCAGTCCCGGACGGGTACAGAACTGGCCGCCGCCGAGGGTGAATGACGCCACCAGCTCGTTCGCCAGCGCCTCGGCCCGCGTCTGCAGCGCCTGCGGCAGAATAATCAATGGGTTAATCGCCGACATTTCAGCAAACAGCGGGATTGGCTGTGGGCGCTGCTGCGCCAGCTGATACAGCGCCTTACCACCGGCCAGCGAACCGGTAAAACCAACGGCCTGAATCGCCGGATGGCGGACTAATTCGGCGCCGATATCGGTACCGAAAATCATATTGAATACGCCGCCTGGTAAACCGCACCGCACCACCGCCCGGACGATCGCTTCAGCGGTCAGCTCGGCGGTGGCCATGTGGCCCAGATGGGCCTTCACCACCACCGGGCAGCCAGCCGCCAGCGCCGAGGCGGTATCGCCGCCAGCGGTGGAAAAGGCCAACGGAAAGTTGCTGGCGCCAAATACCGCCACCGGCCCTAACGCCTGCTGATACTGGCGCAGGTCCGGGCGCGGCAGCGGCTGACGGTCGGCTAAGGCGGTATCAATACGGGCGGCGAAGGTATCGCCGCGCTGGATCACGCCAGCAAACATTCTCAGCTGGCCGCTGGTGCGCGCCCGTTCACCCTGCAGCCGCGCCAGCGGCAGCGCGGTCTCCTGTTCGGCGATAGCAAAAAACGCCTCGCCCAGCGCATCCAGTTCATCAGCAATGGCGTTGAGAAAGCGCGCGCGCTGCTGCGGCGTGGTTTGTGAATAGACGGCAAAGGCCTGCTGCGCGGCTTCTGCGGCCTGAGCGGCTTCCTCGCGTGAAGCCGGATAAAAACGGTGGCCGGTGGCTTCGCCGTCCACCGCCCGCAGGCTCAATAGCGTCGCCTCACCGCTGGCAATGCGGCGTCCGGCAATAAACTGCCGTCCTGCCGTGGTCTGAGATGCATTCATATTGACTCCTGTGCTTAGAGGCCGACATCCGGCAGCGTCGGACGAGTCGCCAGCGCCTGTTCAACGATCGCCACCACCTGCTGGCGCGTTTCACCTTCCAGCGCCAGACGCGGCGGACGAGTGATGGCGCTGCCGCGACCCAGCAACTCTTCACACAGCTTGATACACTGCACCAGATCCGGACGCGCATCGAGATGCAGCAGCGGCATGAACCAGCGGTACAGCGCCATCGCCTCTTCGTAACGCTGCTGGCGGGCGAGACGGAATAACGTTTCCCCTTCGCGCGGGAAGGCGTTGGACATTCCGGAGATCCAGCCTTCCGCACCGACGGCGATGCTTTCCACCACCACGTCATCCAGCCCGGCAAACAGCACGAAGCGGTCGCCAACGGTGTTACGCAGGTCGATAAAGCGGCGGGTATCGCCGGAGGAGTCTTTAAAGCAGACGATGTTGTCGCAGTCGGTCAGGGTGGCGAGAATGTCCGGCGTCACGTCGTTTTTGTAAATCGGCGGGTTGTTGTAGACCATAATCGGCAGGTCGGTAGCGCTCGCCACGCTGCGGAAGTGGGCCGCGGTTTCATGCGGTTTTGAGGAATAGACCAGCGCCGGCATCACCATGATCCCGTCGACGCCGACGCGCTCCGCCTCTTTCGCCATTTTCTGGGCAAAGGCGGTGGTGAACTCGGCCACCCCGGCGATGACCGGAATTTTGCCGCTGGCGGCATCCTTCGCCACCTCGATAATCTGCAGTTTTTCATCGGTGCTCAGCGAGGTGTTTTCACCTACGCTGCCGCACACCACCAGCCCGGAAACGCCATCTTTGACCAGGTTTTTCATCACCGCGTGGGTGGCGTCTAAATCGAGGGAATAATCGCTACGAAACTGCGTGCTGACCGCCGGGAATACGCCGCTCCAGTGAATCGCTTTTTTGCTCATGCTCGGTTCCTTGTCGTCATTTTGTTAAGCCGAAGTGAATGAATGGTGAATATTCACTGACAGATTGACGTGTCGCGGAACCGGCGGCTTGTCGGTTTTCCCTCAATACGATGACGAAATTAGCACAGTCGGCAAAAGTGTGAGCCAGCGTTTATCCGAGCAGCGTGAGGCGAAAATCGCGCGGCGTCGAGCCGGTCATCGCCTTGAACTGGCGGCTAAAAGCGCTGTGATCGGTATAGCCGCACTGCAGGGCGATATCGGTAATCGGCGTATCGCCGGCCAGCAGTTCGGTGGCTTTTTCCAGCCGTACTTTGTGGATCATCTGCCGCGGGGTGAGATGAAAGATCCGCTTGCAGTAGCGTTCGATCTGCGCAATCGACATCCCGCTTAAGGCAGTTAACTCTTCCATGGCAATCGGCCGGTGATAGTGGCGGCGGATATGATCGTCGACGATCGCCAGCCGCTGCCATGCCGGATGGCGGGCGTGGGCCTCCTGCAGATCGTGCGAGATCCCGGCCATGCCGATCACCTGGCCGCTGATATCGCGTAGCGCCAATTTCTGCGTCAGGCACCAGCCGCGCTCGCGGCCGTTGTAGAGATGCATTTCCAGCTGGTCGCGCAGGGTCACGCCTTCGCGCAGTACTCGAAGATCCTGTTCGGTATAACCCTGACCCAGCGCGGAAGGAAAGACATCGGCGGAGGTTTTGCCCAGCAGCGAGGAGACGGTTTTAAAACCGCAGCGGCGGGCCAGTGTCAGGTTCGCCAACAAATAACGCGCCTGGCGATCTTTGATAAAAAAGACCACATTAGGAATGGCATTGAGCAGGGGCGCAATCAGCGCCAGCGCATTCAGCAGCGCCGGCATATTTTCCGGCCGCTGGCGCGCCAGCCCTTCGCAGATCTGGCTCAGCTCATCGACGGCCAGCTCAGGTTGGTTAACCGCGCGCTGCGGCGCCGCATCAGAAACACCGATCATAAGGCCTCCTCATGGTAAGTGACCGAAGGATATTTATTCACTTTTCGTTAACACCACAAGCAGCAAGCGCTGGATTTGCGATCCTGGATCCGCTTTACGCCTTCCCCTGATTTAGCCACTGGCGCAATGGTCACTTTCGGTTTACCACAGCATTAAACAAATGATTAATAAGAAATAACTATGTGAAATAGAAATATACTGCGCTCAGTACTATGCAGATTTCGTCATTTTCTCTGACGAAAGCGCTCAAGCAGGCCAGGAAAGATTGCGCCAGCATGATGAAACATGTTGTTAACTTTCGGAGAGTCTGATGACCACGCCACGCCCCCCTATTACGTTGAGAGCTATCGATTCACATACCGGCGGCGAACCGACCCGCCTGATCGTTGACGGCTTCCCCGACCTCGGCGGCGGCAGCATGGCGGAGCGCCGCGACCGCTTCGCCCACGACTTCGATCATTGGCGTCAGGCGGCCATTCTCGAACCGCGCGGTAATGACGTACTGGTCGGCGCGCTGCTGTGCAAACCGGTCTCGGCGGCGGCTACCGCTGGGGTGATTTTCTTCAACAACGCCGGTTTTCTGAATATGTGCGGCCACGGCACTATCGGGCTTATCGCCTCGCTGGCCTGGCTTGGGCATATCAAGCCCGGCGTACATCTGATTGAAACGCCGGTCGGCGACGTTAGCGCCACGTTGCACGATGATGGCAGCGTATCGGTGCAAAACGTCCCGGCCCGCCGCTGGAAAAAACAGATCCGCGTTGAAACCGCGCTGGGTCCCGTCATCGGCGATATTGCCTGGGGCGGCAACTGGTTTTTCCTGATTAACGACCACCCGTTCGCCATTACCCCCGAACAAATTCCACAGCTCACCGACTACGCCTGGGCAGTGCGCGAGGGGCTGGAAGCCGCGGGGATCCGCGGCGACGACAGCGGCGTTATCGACCATATCGAACTCTTCGCCGATGACGATACCGCTAACAGCCGCAGCTTCGTACTCTGTCCGGGAAAGGCCTGGGATCGCTCGCCGTGCGGCACCGGCACCAGCGCCAAGCTGGCCTGTCTGGCGCAGGATGGCAAGCTGCAGCCGGGGGAAATATGGCGTCAGGCCAGCATCATCGGCAGCCAGTTTACCGCCAGCTACCAGCGCACCGCTGAAGGCATCATCCCAACAATCCGCGGCGAAGCCTGGGTATGCGGCGATAACCAATTGATCCTCAACCCTGACGATCCCTTCTGCTGGGGGATCGCGCCGTGAAGCAGTGCGACGTCATCGTGATCGGCGCCGGGATCGTCGGCGCCGCCTGCGCGTGGCAGCTGGCGAAGCGGGGGCAGAGCGTGACGCTTATCGATAACGGTCAGCCCGGCGCCACGGCGGCCGGTATGGGCCATCTTGTGTGCATGGATGATGACCCCGCCGAGCTTGCCTTGTCGGCGTGGTCGCTGGAACGCTGGCGCGCTATCACGCCGCGGATGCCCGACAATTGCGCCTGGCGCGGCTGCGGCACGCTGTGGCTGGCGGAAAGCGAAGAAGAGATGGCCGTCGCCGACGAAAAACAACGGCGGATGGCCGGCCATCAGGTGCACAGTGAACTCCAAACCCCGCAGCAGATCGCCGGGCGCGAACCGCTGCTGCGCAGCGGGCTGGCCGGCGGGCTGTGGGTGCCAGGCGATGGCATTGTCTACGCGCCGAACGTCGCCCGCTGGTTGATTACCGATGCCGGAGACCATCTTACCTGCTTGCGCGATAGCGTACAGACGATTGAAGAGCCGCAGGTGCTGCTCGCCAGCGGCCAACGGCTACAGGCGCGGGCGATCGTGGTGGCCTGCGGCCTTGAAGCCAACGCGCTGTTAGCGGAAAACTGGCTGCGACCGAAAAAAGGCCAACTGGCGATTACCGATCGCTACCGGCCGCTAGCCCAGCACCAGTTGGTTGAACTGGGCTACGGCGCCAGCGCCCACGGCGGCGGCACCTCGGTGGCGTTTAACCTTCAGCCGCGTCCCACTGGCCAGCTGCTGATTGGCTCTTCGCGTCAGTTTGATAACCGCGAGCGCGAGTTGGATCTGCCCCTGCTGGCGCAGATGCTCGATCGCGCCCGCCATTTCGTGCCGGCGCTGGCAACGTTGAATATTATCCGCTGCTGGAGCGGTCTGCGCGCCGCCTCGCAGGATGGCAACCCGCTGATCGGCCCGCACCCCGCTCGCCGTGGTGTATGGTTAGCGCTGGGCCATGAAGGGCTGGGCGTCACCACCGCTCCGGCCACGGCCGAACTGCTGGCGGCGCAGATCTTCGATGAACGCTACCCATTGGCGCCCGACGCCTGGCTCCCGGCTCGTTTGTGTCAACAGGAGGCGATTGCATGAAGGCCACTCTCAACATCACCGTCAATGGCCAGCCTCTGACGGTGCCGGAAGGGATCAGCGTGGCGGCGGCGCTGGCATTGACCGGCGACCCCACCACCCGCCAGGCGGTCAACGGCGAGCTCCGCGCGCCGTTTTGCGGCATGGGCGTCTGCCAGGAGTGCCGGATCGCCGTCGATGGCCATCGGGTGCTGGCCTGCCAGACCCTGTGCCGGGCCGGTATGCAAATAGAAAGGAGCCGCGATGAACACGCTGCGCAGTGACATTTTAATCCTCGGCGCCGGCCCCGCCGGCATGGCGGCCGCGCTCTCCGCCGCCGCCTGCGATAAACAGGTCATCATCCTCGACGATAACCCCGCCCCTGGCGGACAAATCTGGCGCGCGGGTCCGCAGGCAACGCTGCCCGCCCTGGCCCGGCGCTACCGCGACGCCATCGCCGCGTCTGCCGCCATCCGGGTAGTGAACGGCGCGCGGCTGATTGCCCGCCCCTCCGCGCACAGCGTGCTGTTTGAAACCGCCGACGGCGGCGGCGTGGTTTACTGGCAGAAACTGATCCTCTGCTGCGGCGCGCGCGAGCTGTCGCTGCCCTTTCCCGGCTGGACCTTACCCGGGGTGACCGGCGCGGGCGGCCTACAGGCGCAAATCAAACATGGCCTATCGCTGAAAGGTGAAAAGGTGGTGATTGCCGGCAGCGGTCCGCTACTGCTGGCGGTGGCAGATACGGTGAACAAGGCCGGAGGCGAAGTGACGAATATCATTGAGCAAGCGCAGCTCCCAGCGCTGCTGCGCTTCGCCAGCGGTCTGTGGCGCTGGCCGCAGAAGCTGCGCCAGTTAGCGACGCTGGCCCCGAAAGGCTATCTTAGCGACGCGCAGGCGATCCGCGCTCACGGTACAACACGGCTGGAAGCCGTTACGCTTCGCCAGCGCGGCGTCGAGCGGACTATCGCCTGCGATCGGCTGGCTATCGGCTACGGGCTGATACCCAATATCGAGACGGCGCTGCTGTTCGGCTGCGCCACGGCGCAGGAGGCGATACAGGTTAACCGCTGGCAGCAGACCAGCATCGAGGATATCTACGCCGCCGGCGAGTGCACTGGTTTCGGCGGTAGCGAACTGGCGCTGGCGGAGGGCGAAATCGCCGGTTTTGCCGCCGCCGGGGCCAGCCATCAAGCTCAGGCGTTATTTGCCCGCCGAGCCCGCTGGCAGCGTTTCGCCGAAGCAATCAACCGTACCTTCCGGCTGAGGGAGTCCTTGAAAAACGTCGCAACGCCGGAGAGCCTGCTGTGCCGTTGCGAAGATGTGCGCTGCGGCGACGTTGACGCCGCCGGGGGCTGGCCGCAGGCCAAACTCACCCAGCGCTGCGGAATGGGCGCCTGTCAGGGGCGCACCTGCGCCGCCAGCGCCCGCTGGTTGTACGGCTGGCCGCTGCCGCAGCCAAGAGAACCGCTGGCCCCCGCCCGCGCGGAAACGCTTATTGCCCTCGCACGGCCGAGCGCCGAGCCGTAACTGCTACTCTTCTTCATCACCGCGCGCGGCAGGGACGCCCAGCGCAATAAACTCCTCCAGCAGCGTCGTCAGCTGATGCATTTTTTCCGCGGTAAACTGCGCTTCTATCTGCCGGTAAGCCTCTTCCACCTGCGCCTGGGCGCTTTCATACAACGCCAACCCGGCGGGCGTCAGCGACAGGTAGAGCTTGCGCTGATCGTTGACCGGCTTTAAACGCAGTACTAAACCGTCGCGCTCCATGCGCGTCAAAATACCGGTCAGGCTGGGGCGCAGAATGCAGGCGCGCCAGGCCAGGTCGTGAAAATCCATCGACGGGTTTTCCGCAAGGATACGCACGATACGCCACTGCTGTTCGGTCAGGTTGTGACGTTTGACGATCGGCCGGAAATGGGCCATCGCCGCTTCCCGCGCCTGCAGCAGCGCAATGGTTAATGAATCATGCATGGTATCCCCTCAACAACGCTCAC
>CABUCP010000050.1 GCA_902490055.1 uncultured Klebsiella sp.
TAAGCGTCACGTATTCGCGATCACAATGTTAATAAATTATTAAATAGAAGCTTGCATTTTATGATTCATAAAAGAACTATTTATAGAGATATCACGTAACGCTTTTGGAGATTTGCGATGCAGCAGTTAGCCAGCTACTTATCCGGCGCCTGGCAGACCGGCCGGGGCCGCGCCCGAACTATCCATCACGCCATCACCGGCGCTGCGCTGTGGGAAGTCACCAGCGAAGGGCTGGATATGGCGCAGGCGCGCCGCTTCGCCATTGAGCGCGGCGGTAAAGCCCTGCAGGCCATGACCTTTATTGAACGTAGCGCGATGCTGAAGGCGGTGGCGAAACACCTGCTGGAGCAGAAAGCCGAGTTCTATGCGATTTCCGCGCAAACCGGCGCGACCCGCGCCGATAGCTGGGTGGATATTGAAGGCGGCATCGGCACCCTTTTCACCTATGCCGGGCTCGGCAGCCGTGAACTGCCGGACGATACCCTGTGGCCGGAAGATGAGCTGATCCCGTTATCTAAACAGGGCGGATTTGCCGCGCGTCACGTGCTGACCTCAAAATCGGGCGTTGCCGTCCATATCAACGCGTTTAACTTCCCCTGCTGGGGGATGCTGGAAAAACTGGCGCCGACCTGGCTTGCCGGTATGCCGGCGATCGTTAAACCGGCCACCGCCACCGCTCAGCTTACTCAGGTAATGGTTAAAGCCATTGTCGATAGCGGACTGGTGCCGGAAGGCGCAATTAGCCTGATTTGCGGCGGCGCGGGCGATCTACTCGAAAAGCTTGATAGCCAGGACGTAGTGACCTTTACCGGTTCTGCCGCCACCGGCCAACAGCTGCGGGTACACCCTAACCTGGTGGCGAAATCGATTCCCTTCACCATGGAAGCTGATTCGCTCAACTGCTGCGTATTAGGTGAAGATGTCACCCCAGAGCAGCCGGAATTCCCGCTGTTTATCCGTGAGGTGGTCCGTGAGATGACGGCGAAAGCCGGGCAAAAATGCACCGCGATCCGCCGGATCATCGTGCCGCAGGCTCAGATCAACGCGGTGAGCGAAGCGTTAATCGCTCGTCTGCAGAAAGTGACCGTCGGCGACCCGGCGCAGGAAGGTATTAAGATGGGGGCGCTGGTCAATGCCGAACAGCGTCAGGATGTGCAGGATAACGTGAATAAACTGATTGCCGCCGGTTGCAAAACGCTGCTCGGCGGCCAGGCAGACCTGAACGCTGACGGCGCCTTCTTCCCGCCGACGCTGCTGTTGTGTTCGCAGCCGGATGAAACACCGGCGGTTCACGCCATTGAGGCCTTTGGCCCGGTAGCGACCCTGATGCCGTATCACGATCGTCAGCATGCGCTGACGCTGGCCCGCGCCGGCGGCGGCAGCCTGGCCGGTACTCTGGTCACCGCCAGCGGCGAATTGGCGCGAGAGTTTATCCTTGGCGCGGCGCGCGCCCATGGCCGAATCCAGGTCCTCAATGAAGAGTCCGCGGTTGAGTCAACCGGCCACGGTTCACCGCTGCCGCAGTTGGTACACGGCGGTCCAGGACGTGCGGGCGGCGGCGAAGAGCTCGGCGGACTACGTTCGGTAAAACACTATATGCAGCGTACCGCCATTCAGGGCAGCCCGACGATGCTGGCGACTATCGGCCAGCAGTGGGTACGCGGCGCGCAGGTGAACGAGGACCGCATTCATCCGTTCCGGAAATATTTCGAAGAGATCCAGCCGGGCGACAGCCTACTCACCCCGCGCCGGACGCTCAGTGAAGCGGATATCGTCAACTTCGCCTGTCTGAGCGGCGACCATTTCTATGCCCATATGGACAAAATCGCCGCCGCCGAATCGATCTTCGGCGAGCGGGTGGTGCACGGTTATTTCCTGATTTCCGCCGCCGCCGGGCTGTTTGTCGATGCCGGCGTCGGGCCGGTTATCGCGAATTACGGGATGGAAAACCTGCGCTTTATTGAACCGGTCAAACCGGGCGACACCATCCAGGTGCGCCTGACCTGCAAGCGTAAAACGATCAAACGCCAGCGCAGCGCCGAAGAAAAAGCCACCGGCGTGGTGGAATGGGCGGTGGAGATTTTCAACCAGCACCAGCAGGCGGTAGCGTTGTATTCGATTCTGACCCTGGTCTCCCGGCAGCAGGGAGACTTCCCGGCGTAATGTGCTGAAAATCGCCCGGCGGCGCTGCGCTTGCGCGGGCCTACGGACAGTCAGAGCCGGATGGGTAGGCCAGATAAGGCGCCAACTGCCATCCGGCAAAAAAATCGGCACAAATTCCACATGCCTCTGCGGAGGCATTTTTTACGTCTGTCTGGCAAAACTGACAAACAACCTGGCAGGAGCAGACAAACGCCCCGGCAGGCCGGGCTGTTAGGTTAAGACAGATAAAGCCGACTATCGCAGCGGCAAAAGACAACACAACAATAAGATGAGGTCATAATGGCAAACGGCTCAATGCTTTCCCCGCGTAAAACCGCGCTGGCTCTGGCCATCGCTGTGGTTTGCGCCTGGCAATCACCGGCCTTCGCACACGGCGGCGAAGCGCACATGGTGCCGATGGATAAAACGCTGCAGGAGTTTGGCGCTGACGTGCAGTGGGATGACTACGCGCAGATGTTTACCCTGATGAAAGATGGCGCTTATGTCAAAGTGAAGCCCGGCGCGAAAACCGCGATCGTTAACGGCAAAACCCTTGACCTGCAGGTGCCGGTGGTGATGAAGGAAGGGAAAGCCTGGGTCTCCGATACCTTTATTAACGATGTGTTCCAGTCCGGCCTCGACCAAACTTTCCAGGTGGAAAAGCGCCCCCACCCGCTGAACTCGCTCTCGGCGGCGGAAATCAGTGAAGCGGTCACTATTGTCAAAGCGGCCCCGGAATTCCAGCCAAACACTCGTTTTACCGAAATTTCCCTGCACGAACCGGACAAAGCCGCCGTGTGGGCCTTTGCCCTGCAAGGCACCCCGGTTGATGCCCCGCGCGCCGCCGATGTGGTGATGCTCGATGGCAAACACGTGATTGAAGCCGTCGTCGATCTGCAGAACAAAAAAGTGCTGTCGTGGACGCCGATTAAAGGCGCTCACGGAATGGTACTGATTGATGATTTCGTCAGCGTACAGAACATCATCAATGCCAGCAGCGAATTCGCTGAGGTCCTGAAAAAACACGGTATACAGGATACCACTAAAGTCGTCACCACCCCGCTCACCGTCGGCTACTTTGATGGTAAAGATGGTCTGAAACAGGATGCGCGTTTGCTGAAGGTGGTGAGCTATCTTGACACCGGCGACGGTAACTACTGGGCCCATCCGATTGAAAACCTGGTTGCGGTCGTCGACCTCGAAGCGAAGAAAATTATTAAGATTGAGGAGGGTCCGGTAATCCCGGTCCCAATGGAGCCTCGCCCCTATGATGGCCGCGACCGCGTCGCCCCGGCGGTGAAACCGCTGGAAATCAGCGAACCGGAAGGCAAAAACTACACCATCACCGGCGATACCATTCACTGGCAAAACTGGGATTTCCACCTGCGCCTGAATTCACGCGTTGGGCCAATCCTTTCGACGGTAACCTATAACGATAACGGTAAGAAACGCCAGGTGATGTATGAAGGCTCGCTGGGCGGCATGATTGTTCCTTACGGCGACCCGGACGTCGGCTGGTACTTCAAAGCCTATCTGGACTCCGGCGACTATGGCATGGGTACTCTGACCTCGCCTATCGCCCGCGGTAAAGATGCGCCATCGAATGCGGTGCTGCTGGATGAGACTATCGCCGACTATACCGGTAAACCGACCACTATCCCGCGCGCGGTGGCGATTTTTGAACGTTACGCCGGGCCGGAATATAAACATCAGGAGATGGGCCAGCCAAACGTCAGCACCGAACGTCGCGAACTGGTGGTACGCTGGATCAGCACCGTCGGTAACTATGACTACATCTTTGACTGGGTATTCCACGAAAACGGCACCATCGGCATTGACGCCGGAGCCACCGGTATCGAAGCGGTGAAAGGCGTCAAGGCTAAAACCATGCACGATCCAAGCGCCAAAGACGACACCCGCTACGGTACGCTGATCGACCATAATATTGTCGGCACCACCCACCAGCATATTTATAATTTCCGCCTCGACCTTGACGTTGACGGCGAAAACAACACCCTGGTGGCGATGGATCCCGAAGTGAAGCCAAACACCGCCGGCGGCCCGCGGACCAGCACCATGCAGGTCAATCAGTACACCATCGATAGCGAGCAGAAAGCGGCGCAGAAATTCGATCCGGGCACCATTCGCTTGCTGAGCAACACCAGCAAAGAGAACCGCATGGGCAACCCGGTCTCTTACCAGATTATTCCTTATGCTGGCGGAACCCATCCGGCGGCAACTGGCGCCAAATTCGCCCCGGATGAGTGGATTTACCACCGCCTGAGCTTTATGGATAAGCAGTTGTGGGTGACCCGCTACCATCCGACCGAACGTTATCCTGAAGGGAAATATCCGAACCGCTCGGCCCACGACACCGGTTTAGGCCAGTACTCCAGGGATGATGAGACGCTCGGCAACCACGATGATGTGGTGTGGATCACCACCGGCACCACCCACGTGGCGCGCGCCGAAGAGTGGCCTATCATGCCGACCGAATGGGCGCATGCGTTGCTGAAACCGTGGAACTTCTTTGATGAGACGCCGACGCTTGGCGAGAAGAAAAAGTAATCTTAACTGGCGGTGAAATCGAGCAGGATTTTACCGCCTTTTCCCGGCTGGCCGGCGGCGGCAATCGCCTCACGCCAGTCGCGAAACACGAGTCTCTGTGCCGGCGGCTGCATTGTCGTCGGCAGCCGTTGCCAGATCTCAGCAAATGTCCCCTGCCACTGCTCGACGCTCAACGTCGGTAAGGCTTCCCGCAGATGAAATTTACGCACCGCTGCGCTCGCGCGCGTCTGGGTAAACGGTCGCCCGGATAACAAGCCGTAAGAGACAAGCGTTGAAGTAACCGGCAACACCGATAGCAGCAGGTCCGCCAGTTCACCGCCAACCGCATCAAACACCAGCTCGCTATATTGGCTCACCTGCTCAATGAGCGCTCTGTCGTTTTCAAGCAGTGGATAGACGCCATATTGCTGCAGGCGCGGAGCGTGCCGCGGCGAGCGAATAATCCCGCTCACCGAGCGAGCGCCCATGGCTAACGCCCATTGCGCCAACAGGCTGGCGCAGGACGATGACGCGGCGGTCAGGAGCACGTGTTTACCGACCACCGGCCAACGCGTAAGCATCAGCATGGCCGTCAGCGGATTGATATAGCCGCGCGCGGCCACTTCGTCGTCAATACCTTGCGCCACCGACACCAGCCAGTGTGGATCGATATCGAGATAACGCTGCCAGGTCCCGCCCCCGCGCAGCGGAAGCACGCGTTGCCCCAACAGAGGATAGCCGCGCATTGACGCCTCAACGACGACGCCGACGCCCTCATATCCCGCCACCGACGGTAGCGTCGTGCGGTGACGATAGGCTCCAGTGATGGGTATCAAATCGGAGGGATTAACCGGCGCATAGCGCATTTGAACCCGAACGAGCCCGGGCGCCAGCGGCGGCAACGGCAGGTGATGCAGCGCGAGTACCGTTTCCGGCGCGCCGTACTGCTGATAGCAAAGAGCGTCATTCCACATAGCGGGGCAACATCAGGAAAAAGAGCGCCGATCATAGCAAATCAGCGTTCAAGGGGAAGAGGCATGTCGATACCGTTCCGGGCTACCAAATTGCGCAGTGCTGCAGCCCCGGTAAGCGCTAGCGCCACCGGGGATTTTCCCGGAGGCGGCGCACGGCGCCTTATCCGGGCTACCAAATCGCACAGCGCTGTAGGTCGGATAAGCGTAGCGCCATCCGACAAAAAATCAGTAACGCACGCACACCGATTTGGTTTCGCACCAGTCGTCCAGCCAGTCCGGGCCGAAGTCACGCCCGGTGCCGGACTGTTTCATCCCGCCGAACGGCAGGTTGGCATCGATAAGCGTATGGCTATTCACCCATACCGTACCGGCCTGCAGGCGATCGGTATAGTTCAGCGCCTGAGTCAGGTCGCGGGTCCAGACGCTGGCGGTAAGACCGAAATCGCTGTCATTCGCTAAGCGCAGCGCCTCTTCGCCGTCGGCAACACGCACCAGGTTTACCACCGGGCCGAACACCTCTTCACGATTGAGACGCAGCCCGGCATCCGGATTGATCACCAACGTCGGCGCAATATAAAAACCGTTGCCGTTCGGCCCAACGTTACCGCTAATCAGCTCGGCGTTTTGCTTACGCGCTTCATCCAGATAGGCGGCGACTTTGGCGCAGTGCGCCTGCGAAACTACCGGGTTAATCTGCGTGGTCTCTACCATTCCAGGCCCGACCTGCAGTGATTTAACCGCCTGCTCGAAACCGGCCACCAGGTTATCAAACAGCGGCGCTTCGATATAAATCCGCGAGCTGGCGGCGCATACCTGGCCCTGATTGAGGAAGCTGCCGGTCATCAACCCTTCAATCACCCACTGCGGGTCAGCATCTTTCAGCACGATAGCCGGGTTTTTGCCGCCCAGCTCCAGCGTGACGCGAGTCAGACGATCGGCCGCCGCGCGGGCAATATGTTTACCGGTAGCAGTCGAACCAGTGAAGCTCACCTTCGCCACCTGCGGATGGGTGGTTAATGCTGCGCCACATTCAGCGCCGCTGCCGGTTACCACGTTAAAGATGCCATCCGGGATCCCGGCTTCCGTCGCCAGTTCCGCCACCCGCAGCAGGGTCAACGGCGTGGTTTCAGAAGGCTTAATCACTATCGAGCAGCCGGAGGCCAGCGCCGGCATCACCTTCCACATACCGATCATCAGCGGGAAGTTCCAGGGCACAATGCCCGCCACCACGCCAACCGGCTCTTTGCGGGTCCACGCCTGATAGCGAGCCCCTTCCGGGAACGGAATTGACACATCCAGCGTGCGACCGCTGATTTTGGTGGTCAGCCCGGCGGTATAACGCATCCAGTTCAGGGTACAGCCAACCTCAAACGCGCGGGAGATATTGATTGATTTGCCCTGCTCCAGGGTCTCGAGCTGCGCCAGCTCTTCACCATGCTGTTCCACCAAATCGGCAAAGCGCAGCAGGATCCGTTCGCGGTCAGCCGGGGTACGTCCAGCCCAGCTACGGGCGATAAAAGCGCGCCAGGCGGACATCACCGCGCGGTCAACGTCGGCGGCGTTGGCATCTGCCGTAGTGGCAATCGCCTGCCCGGTAGCCGGGTCCCAAACGGTTAAGCGTTTTTCGCTCTGCGCCGCCTGCTGGTTGCCATCAATGTATAAGCCATGCTGTCTGTCGAGAAACTGCTGCACGCTGGCAAGCAGCGCGACCTGAGATGTGGACATGCGACTTCCTTATTGTTCGCGGATAGTGCTCACAGTCTAGGACGGGTCGCCAGTTTGTGCTTTTTTCTCTGTGACAATCATTGTTGCCGCTGTGACAAGTACCGCAATTAAGCACGCTGAATTCCGGTGAAATGTGCCACAGGTAATAGTTCTTTCATATACTCCGCGCTGCGCTCTTGCCAGTGACGCCATAAATGCAACAATACGGAAACATAATTATTACAAGGTGCGAGCGATGGCGACGGCAGAGAGCAGGCAGGACTATCAACGTTGGCTAGCGAAAATCAATCAGGTATGCGGCCACTTTGCCGCCCGCCCGCTGGAGGGCGATTTCCACGGCGAAATTGTCGCCAACTACGCGGGCAGCCTTAAGGTCAGTACCGTCACCGCCCGCGGCGTTAATCTTTACCGGACCCGCAATGAGATCAAACGCGACAACGACGCCTGGTTCTATACCGTCTTTCAGCTCTCCGGCCAGGCGGCCATCGAACAGGATGAACGCCAGGTGCTGCTGGAAGCTGGCGATATCACGTTGATTGATGCTTCTCGTCCCTGTTCTATTTTCTGGCGCCACACTTCGCAGCAGGCTTCACTGCTATTACCGCGCCAGCTACTGGAAAGCCAGCTACGCGGCAGCGGCATCAGTATCGCCACCCGGCTGAATAAATCCCTGCCGATGGTGCAGCTCAGTCAGCGTCTATTGCAGGAGAGTATGAGCAGCCCGGGTCTCTCCGGCAGCGAAAGCGAAGCGGCGCTGGAGGCGATGGCCTGCCTGCTGCGCCCACTGCTTCAGCACCAGGACGCACCGCCGACACGTCGCGAAAAGCAGTTTCAAAAGATTATGGCGTTGATTGATGAGTCAATACAGTCGGAACAGCTGCGCCCGGAGTGGCTGGCGGGAGAAACCGGTATGTCGGTACGTAGTCTGTATCGTTTGTTCGCTGACCGTGGACTGGTGGTGGCGCAGTACATTAAAAACCGCCGCCTCGATCTGTGCGCCAGAGCGTTACAAAATGCCCACGACGATGAAAAGCTGGCGGGGATCGGCTATAGCTGGGGTTTCAGCGACCATAGCCACTTTTCCACCGCCTTTAAGCAGCGCTTCGGCGTGTCGCCTGGCGAATACCGCAAGCGCTGCCGTTAACTATTTCCGCAGCCATTTACCGTTAATACCCTGCACATATTCCCCCGGCTGCGCGCGGGCTACCAGCTTCTGTCCGGCCATTTTCGCCACTTCATCTACCGGCAGATTATTATCATCCGCCAGTTGCTGATAGCTTTCGCTGCGCGCGGCGTTAATCTGTTTGACTAAGGCCAGCGTCTGCGGATCCTGCTTCAGCGGCGCCAGATAGCCGTTGAGGGTTTCCCCCACCCGCCCCTGCGCCCGCGCTTCATTTAGCGTCAGCGCCAGCGCCGGGGTACTAACCAACGTTAGCGCCAGCGCGGCGCTCAGCAGTCGTTTTCTCATTTTGGCCTCAGAACAGATCGCTACGCGACTTCAGCAGATTTTCCACGTCCTTATCTACCTTAATATGAATTTCATGCTCGATTTTGACATTCATATTGATGGTGATCGGCTCCTTGGACGCGGCAATTTCAATGCGCGGCGTACAGCCTGCCAGCAGCAGGGTCGCCAGCGCCGCGGCGAACAGTTTTATCATTTTGGTTCCTTACATGTATCCGTACAGCGCGGGGCGGGCAGTTTCGCATTCTGCTCAAGCCATGCCTGCAAATTATCGCCGAAACGCAAACTGCGCCACAGGTCGAAAATATTCTCTTCATGGGTATAGTTTAAATGCACCGTGCTGCTTTTTCCCTCGACCCGGCTGGTACCGCTAATCGCCGCGCTCATCGTCAGCTTGCCGAGGTTATCAAGGTTAATCCGCGTCCACGATTTAGACACTTCCATATAGCGCAGCCAGTTAATCGCCGCACCGGCAGAGACGTTATCAGCTACCAGCGCATCGGCGGTATCTTTATCCAGACGCAGGGTCATTGGGCCCGGATTACTGAACCAGCCGTCTTTAATAATCCATTTATCATCATTCAGCCACAGCGGCAGCGCGCCGTTAAACGCGCCGGACACCGCAAACTGCTTCACGTTGATCGCGCTGATTAATTCGCTGCTGGAGATGTTCTGCAGACGCAGCAGCGCCGGCTGATGCTGCGGCATCCGCAGCTGCTGCATGGTGAGTTTGCCGCCGAGAATATCAACGTTAACATTACTGAGCTGCAGCGGGTTCTGCTCGCTCCACGGCCAGGAGCCCTGCAGATCGGCGCTCAAATTCTTTGCCGTAAACTGGTTAACGATTTCGCCAATCCGCAGCGAAACCGGGCGGCGGGTGCCAAGCTGCCATGCCCCGCCGCTAAAGCGGAACGGCAGGACAAAATCGACGCCGTTAATCTGGTTATCCGGCATCCAGGCGCTACCGCCTTTCAACACGCCGTGACCGCCGGCTTCAAAGCCCTGATCCGCCGCGGCGGAAAAGGCGACCTGAGCATACATTTCGCCTTCGCGCAGGGTCATTTTCCAGTCCGGCGGGATCAGCGGCTGGAAGACGTTCAACGACTGTTTCGGCCACCACGCCTGGCCGCGCAGACGCACGCCGTCCCAACGACCAGCCAGCCGTATCGGGCCGATTTTATCGGCATGGAGCGAACCGTTGAACAGGAACCAGGTCGGATCGCGCCCGTCGATATTAAATTTCAGCGTCGAAGGCGGCAGCGAGCTGCCGCCGCTAAAGGTAGTTTTGCCGGCATCGAGCGACAGGGCGCCGCTAAATTTCGGATGCTGTTCATCACGCAGCCAATGTATCGGTTTATCGAGAGTCAAGCGCGGCGTACTAACCAGCATGGTGCCGTACTGTAGCTTGTCGAATCCGGTCGACAGGCTATTGAGGATAATGGCGCTGTCGCGCCACTCGCCGGCGCCTTTTACATCCCAGCGCGCATGCATCGGCGTAAAGTGGCCATCGCCCCAGTAGCGCCACGACCAGCGGCCGCGGTCGGGCATAAAGTTTTCGGCCTGACCATCCAGGTGCAGGGCGAAATCGCCCATCTCCTGCTCATGGGCGCGCAAGATTGCCTGCAGACGGCCGTCCACCCCCTGCCGGGTGACCTTAACGCCTGCCAGCGGCCAGCGAATCTCATCAATGTTCAGCGAGTCAATCACCCGCCCGCGCGAGCGCAGCAGCGCGCCCGGATGGAAAGCCAGTTCCGGCGTCATCAGCGGGCCGCTAAGCTTCGCCGGCAGCACGGCATAAAAAATCATATCGTCGAGCTTGGCTTCGCCGGTCAGGCTCAGCGGCATATCGCTGTTGTCCATACTCAGCTTACCGGGACCGATAGTCAGCACGGCGTTGCCCTTTCCGGCCTCACCGTGGGTTAAGACGTTAAGGCGGCCGCTGATTGCCATCTCCTCGGTGCCTTTCTGCCAGTCGCCGACCGACAACGCCACCCGTCCGCTAAGCGGATAGCCGGCATACACCGCGTTCCAGCGACCATCGCTAATCGTGATTCGTTCCGGGGTAATTTCCCATGGCAGATCCAGCATCGGCTCAACCTCGCCGCGCGGCGTCACCAGCAATTGGCCGCGATTCTTCTGCCACTCCAGTTCCGCATCGACCAGGCCCGGCGTTTGCGGGAATTCGAAGGAACTGACCAGATGGCCATCTACCGGCAGACCGTCCGGCACCAGCGGCATCTGGAACTCGCCAACCAGCTTGACCGGCGCCTGATCTTCAACCAGCCGCGCGGTGAAATTACTGACCGTTAAGGTTTGCCCGCGTAGCTTCGCCTGCAGGGTGACTTCTTTGCCGGCATAGCCAATATCCTGCTGCTCTGGGGTGAGCGACATCACCAGCTTCCCCTGCCACTTTTCCCACGGCGACAGGCGCAGGTTATCAATGGTCAGCCAGCTATAAGGCAGCATCGACTGCCATTCGGCGAGGGTACGCGGCGCGCCGGAGATGGGGTCGCTGTCGGGAATTTTATTCAGGCAGGCGCTATTGATATCGAGTTCGCCGACGTGCAGCCGCCAGCGGCTAGGGCGCGACAGTTGTGCATGAGTGACACGAGCAATTTCGCAGTCGCCCACCAGATAACGTAAGTCAGGGATAATCAGAGAAGAACGCGTCAAACGCGGGCTTTCGCTCAGCGAAATACGCGTACCGACCGGCAGCCATATCCCCGCCAGCGTCGGAACCCAGTGCGTTAAAGTGGCCAACAAGGCCAGCGGCAGCAAAATAAGTGCTAATAACAGCGCAAGAGCGGCTTTATATTTACCCTTCA
>CABUCP010000051.1 GCA_902490055.1 uncultured Klebsiella sp.
ATGGCTATTTCATACGCATTTTCCAAAAATGTAGATATTTTTAATTTATGGCTACGAAATGAACATCACCCCGACGCTCTGACGCTACCTGAGGAACGATTCTGATGAATGCACTGACTGCCGTAAAACCCCATGCTGATGATTTGGCCCACCGCTACAGCGGTTTTTCTTTCGCTCCCTCGGCGCAATCGCCTCGGCTGCTGGAGCTGACATTCAGCGCCGAAACGACCGCGCAGTTTATCGAACAGGTCGCGCAGTGGCCGGTGCAGGCGCTGGAATACAAATCTTTCTTACGCTTCCAGGTCGGCAAGATCCTCGACGATCTGTGCGCTAATCAGCTGCAGCCGCTGCTGATCAACACGCTACTCAATCGCGCGGAAGGCGCGCTGCTGATCAACGGTGAAGGGATTGATAACGTCGCCCAGGCCGATGAGATGGTCAAACTGGCGACCGCCGTCGCGCATCTCATTGGCCGCTCCAACTTTGACGCCATGAGTAGCCAGTACTACGCCCGCTTCGTGGTGAAAAATGTCGATAACTCAGATAGCTACCTGCGCCAGCCGCACCGCGTCATGGAACTGCACAACGACGGTACCTACGTCGAAGAGCAAACCGATTACGTACTGATGATGAAGATCGACGAGCAGAATATGCAGGGCGGCAACTCGCTGCTGCTGCACCTTGACGACTGGGAACATCTCGACGAATTCTTCCGCGACCCGCTGGCGCGTCGCCCGATGCGCTGGGCCGCGCCGCCAAGCAAAAACGTCAGCAAAGATGTCTTCCATCCGGTTTTCGACGTCGACCAGCAGGGCCGCCCGGTGATGCGCTACATCGACCAGTTCGTGCAGCCGAAAGATTTTGAAGAAGGTACCTGGCTGAACCGCCTGTCCGATGCGCTGGAAACCAGTAAAAACATCCTTTCGGTGCCGGTGCCGGTAGGTAAATTCCTGCTGATTAACAACCTGTTCTGGCTACACGGCCGCGACCGCTTTACGCCGCATCCGGACCTGCGCCGCGAACTGATGCGCCAGCGCGGCTACTTTGCGTATTCCACGAATCATTACCAGACTCATCAATAAGGGTTTTCAGGCAAAGGAATTGAGCGGATGTATGATTTCGTGATTATCGGCGGCGGCATTATCGGCATGTCGACCGCCATGCAGTTAATTGAGATTTACCCGGATGCCCGCATTGCGCTGCTGGAAAAAGAGTCCACCCCGGCCTGCCATCAGACCGGGCACAACAGCGGCGTGATTCACGCCGGGGTTTACTACACCCCCGGCAGCCTCAAAGCGCAGTTTTGCCTCGCCGGCAACCGCGCCACAAAATTGTTTTGCGAGCAGAACGGCATTCGCTATGACGTTTGCGGCAAGATGCTGGTCGCCACCTCGCCGCTGGAAATGGAGCGGATGCGCGCGCTGTGGGATCGCACCGCCGCCAATGGCCTGCAGCGAGAATGGCTGAGCGCCGCTGAATTACGCGAACGCGAGCCGAACATCAGCGGACTGGGTGGGATCTTCGTGCCTTCGAGCGGCATTGTCAGCTACCGCGAGGTCACCGCGACAATGGCGAAAATCTTCGAATCTAAAGGCGGCACGATCGTCTACGGCGCCGAAGTCAGCGCCCTGAAAGAACATGCCAGCGGCGCCGTTATCCATACCCGCCAGGGCGAAGAATACGAAGCATCGACGCTGATTGCCTGCTCCGGGCTAATGGCCGACCGGTTGGTGAAAATGATCGGCGTCGATCCCGGTTTTATCATCTGCCCGTTCCGCGGCGAATACTTCCAGCTCGCGCCGCAGCACAACCAGATCGTTAACCATCTGATCTATCCGATCCCCGATCCGGCAATGCCGTTTCTCGGCGTGCACCTGACCCGCATGATCGACGGCAGCGTCACCGTGGGACCTAATGCGGTGCTGGCCCTGAAACGCGAAGGCTACCGTAAGCGTGATATTTCGCTGAGCGATACCCTGGAAATCCTGACCTCGCCCGGTATCCGCCGGGTACTGCAAAATAATCTGCGCTCCGGGCTTGGCGAAATGAAGAATTCGCTGTGTAAGAGCGGCTACCTGCGGTTGGTGCAGAAATACTGCCCAAGCCTGACGCTGAGCGATCTGCGCCCATGGCCTGCCGGCGTGCGCGCGCAGGCCGTGTCGCCGCAGGGCAAGCTGATCGACGATTTCCTTTTCGTCACCACCGCGCGATCGATTCATACCTGTAACGCGCCGTCGCCGGCGGCCACCTCGGCTATCCCGATCGGCGCGCATATCGTCAGCAAGGTACAGACCTTGTTGGAAAGCCAGAGCAATCCCGGACGCACGCTGCGTGCGGCACGTAGCGTGGAGACACTACACGCCGCTTTTACTCGTTAACCCCTTAAGACAGGAAGCGATTATGCAACTCAAAGATGCAACACTGTTTCGCCAGCAGGCGCTGATTGACGGCCAGTGGCGCGATGCGCGAAATAGCGACGTGATTGCGGTGACGAATCCCGCCAACGGCCAGTCGCTGGGCAGCGTGCCGAAAATGGGCGCCGATGAAACCCGCGAAGCCATTGAAGCCGCCAACCGCGCCCTGCCCGCCTGGCGCGTCCTGACCGCCAAAGAGCGCGCCACTATCTTACGCCGCTGGTTCGATTTGATGATGGAGCACCAGGATGACCTCGCGCGCCTGATGACCCTCGAACAGGGTAAACCGCTGGCGGAAGCCAAAGGCGAAATCAGCTATGCCGCCTCCTTTATTGAGTGGTTCGCCGAAGAAGGTAAGCGCATTTACGGCGATACCATTCCGGGCCATCAGGCCGACAAGCGCCTGATCGTCATTAAGCAGCCGATCGGCGTTACCGCCGCCATCACCCCGTGGAACTTCCCGGCGGCGATGATCACTCGCAAAGCGGGCCCGGCGCTGGCCGCCGGCTGCACGATGGTGCTGAAACCCGCCAGCCAGACGCCGTTTTCCGCGCTGGCGCTCGCCGAACTAGCTAATCGCGCCGGTATCCCGGCTGGAGTCTTCAACGTGGTTACCGGTTCCGCCGGGGCCGTCGGCAATGAGCTGACCAGCAACCCGCTGGTGCGCAAGCTCTCCTTCACCGGCTCAACGGAGATTGGTCGCCAGCTGATGGCGCAGTGCGCCAAAGACATTAAAAAAGTGTCGTTAGAACTCGGCGGCAACGCGCCGTTCATCGTCTTTGACGATGCCGACCTCGATAAAGCCGTGGAAGGGGCGCTGGCGTCAAAATTCCGCAACGCCGGGCAAACCTGCGTTTGCGCCAACCGCCTGTACGTACAGGACGGGGTATATGACCGCTTCGCCGAAAAACTACAGCTGGCGGTGGAAAAATTGCAGATCGGCGACGGCCTGCAGGACGGCATCACCACCGGACCGCTGATCGACGATAAGGCGGTCGCCAAAGTCGAAGAGCATATTGCCGATGCCCTCGCCAAAGGCGCGCGTATCGTCACCGGCGGCAAACCCCATGCGCTGGGCGGCAACTTCTTCCAGCCAACCATTCTGGTCAACGTTCCGGCCAGCGCCAAAGTGGCGAAAGAAGAGACCTTCGGCCCGCTGGCGCCGCTGTTCCGCTTTAAAGATGAAGCCGATGTGATTGCGCAGGCCAACGATACCGAATTCGGCCTCGCCGCCTATTTCTACGCCCGCGATCTGAGCCGCGTGTTTCGCGTCGGCGAAGCGCTGGAGTACGGCATCGTCGGTATCAATACCGGCATTATCTCCAATGAAGTCGCGCCGTTCGGCGGTATTAAAGCCTCGGGCCTGGGCCGCGAAGGCTCGAAATACGGTATCGAAGATTACTTAGAAATCAAATATATGTGTATCGGCCTTTAACAGGAGAGCAGGACATGACCAGCAATAAAGAATTAATGCAGCGTCGCAGCGACGCGGTGCCGCGCGGCGTCGGGCAAATCCACCCTATCTTCGCCGAACGCGCGGAGAACTGCCGGGTATGGGACGTTGAAGGCCGTGAATTTCTCGATTTCGCCGGCGGTATTGCGGTGCTGAATACCGGCCACCTGCATCCAGCGGTGATGGCCGCGGTGGAAAGCCAACTGAAGAAGCTGACCCACACCTGCTTCCAGGTCCTGGCCTACGAGCCCTACCTGCAGCTGTGCGAAATCATGAACCAGAAAGTCCCCGGCGAGTTCGCCAAGAAAACGCTGCTGGTGACCACCGGTTCAGAAGCGGTAGAAAACGCGGTCAAAATCGCCCGCGCGGCGACCGGGCGCAGCGGCGCCATCGCCTTTACCGGCGCTTATCATGGCCGTACCCATTACACCCTGTCGTTGACCGGTAAGGTCAACCCGTATTCCGCCGGCATGGGCTTAATGCCGGGCCACGTCTATCGCGCCCTCTATCCCTGCGCGCTGCACGGCATCAGCGATGACGACGCCATCGCCAGCATTCAGCGGATCTTCAAAAACGATGCCGCGCCGGAAGATATCGCCGCCATCATCATTGAACCCGTCCAGGGCGAAGGCGGTTTCTACGCCGCCTCTCCGGCCTTTATGCAGCGCCTTCGCGCGCTGTGCGACGAACACGGCATTATGCTGATCGCCGATGAAGTCCAGAGCGGGGCGGGCCGCACCGGCACCCTGTTCGCTATGGAACAGATGGGCGTGGCGCCGGATATCACCACCTTCGCCAAATCCATCGCCGGCGGCTTCCCGCTGGCGGGCGTCACCGGTCGGGCGGAAGTGATGGACGCCATCGCTCCCGGCGGGCTCGGCGGCACCTACGCCGGTAACCCCATCGCCTGCGCCGCCGCGCTGGCGGTACTGAAGGTCTTCGAGCAGGAAAACCTGCTGGAGAAAGCCAATCAGCTCGGCGACAAGCTGCGCAAAGGGCTGCTGAATATTGCCGAAACGCACCCTGAAATCGGCGACGTTCGCGGCCTGGGGGCGATGATCGCCATCGAGCTCTTTGAAGAAGGCGACCACAGTAAACCCAACGCCAAACTAACGGCGGATATCGTCGCCCGCGCGCGTGATAAAGGCCTGATCCTGCTCTCCTGCGGGCCGTACTACAACGTACTGCGCATTCTGGTGCCGCTGACCATCGAAGAGGCGCAGATCGAGCAGGGGCTGAAGATTATCGCCGACTGCTTTACCGAAGCTAAACAACGCTAACACTCCTGCAGCGGACGCCAGCGCTCAGGCGCCCGTCCGCTCGCCTGTAGGCCGGATAAGGCGCAGCCAACATCCGGCAAACGGTGCCAAAAAACAATAAAAGGGGTTAATGATGGGGCAACTGTCGCAATCACATGAGTTAGGGGGCGGGCTGAAATCACGCCACGTCACCATGCTGTCTATTGCCGGGGTTATCGGCGCGAGTTTATTTGTCGGTTCCAGCGTCGCCATTGCCGAAGCCGGCCCGGCAGTGCTGCTCTCCTACCTGTTTGCCGGGCTACTGGTGGTGATGATTATGCGTATGCTGGCCGAAATGGCCGTCGCCACCCCGGACACCGGCTCCTTTTCCACCTACGCCGATCAAGCGATCGGCCGCTGGGCGGGTTATACCATCGGCTGGTTGTACTGGTGGTTTTGGGTGCTGGTTATCCCCCTGGAAGCCAATATCGCCGCCATTATTCTTCACTCGTGGATCCCCGGCGTGCCGGTATGGTTGTTTTCTCTCGTCATCACCCTCGCCCTCACCGGCAGTAACCTGCTGAGCGTCAAGAACTACGGCGAATTCGAGTTCTGGCTGGCTATCTGCAAAGTCATCGCCATTCTGGCCTTTATCGTGCTGGGCGCGGTCGCCATCACCGGCTTCTATCCGTATGCCGAGGTGAGCGGGATTTCACGCCTGTGGGATCATGGCGGCTTTATGCCTAACGGCTTTGGCGCGGTGCTCAGCGCGATGCTTATCACCATGTTCTCGTTTATGGGCGCGGAGATCGTCACTATTGCCGCCGCCGAATCAGACACGCCGGACAAGCACATCGTCCGCGCGACCAATTCGGTTATCTGGCGTATCTCTATTTTCTATCTGTGCTCAATTTTCGTGGTGGTGGCGCTGATCCCATGGAATATGCCGGGGCTGAAAAGCGTGGGTTCATACCGTTCGGTACTGGAACTGCTGCACATTCCGTACGCCCGGCTGATTATGGACGGCGTGATCCTGCTGTCGGTAACCAGTTGCCTGAACTCGGCGCTGTATACCGCCTCGCGAATGCTTTACTCCCTGAGCCGCCGCGGTGATGCCCCCGCCATGATGGGCAAAACCAACCGTAGTAAAACGCCTTATGTGGCGGTGCTGCTCTCTACCGGCGCGGCCTTCTTAACCGTAGTGGTGAACTACTACGCGCCCGCCAAGGTGTTTAAATTCCTCATCGACAGCTCCGGCGCCATCGCCCTGCTGGTCTATCTGGTTATCGCTATCTCTCAGCTGCGGATGCGTAAAATCCTGCTGGCGAAAGGCGGCGAAATCCGTCTCAGAATGTGGCTCTACCCGTGGCTGACCTGGCTGGTTATCGCCTTTATCACCTTCGTGCTGGTGGTGATGCTGTTCCGCCCGGCGCAGCAGCTGGAAGTGATTTCCACCGGGGTACTGGCGATCGCCATTATTTGCACCGTGCCGATTATGTCACGCTGGAAAAAGCTGCTATCGTGGCAAAAACTACCGCTGCAAAATACGCGTTAACCCTGTTCCCGGCGCAAGCCGGGAAGTGCTTTCAGGAGTAAGACTATGACCGCCATTCCCCAAGCGACGGCCATTGATGGATACCGTTGGCTGAAAAACGACATCATCCGCGGCGTTTATCAGCCTGATGAAAAGCTGCGTATGAGCCTGCTGACGTCGCGCTATGAGCTCGGCGTCGGGCCGCTGCGAGAAGCGCTCTCCCAGCTGGTGGCCGAGCGGCTGGTGACGGTGGTCAATCAAAAGGGCTACCGCGTCGCTTCGATGTCCGAGGCGGAACTCCTCGATATTTTCGATGCCCGCGCCAATATGGAAGCCATGCTGGTGCGCCTCGCCATTGAGCGCGGCGGCGATGAATGGGAAGCCGAACTGTTGGCCCGCGCGCATCTGCTGAATAAGCTGGAATCCTGCGATGCCAGCGAACGTTTACTCGATGAGTGGGATCAGCGCCACCAGGCATTTCATACCGCCATCGTCGCCGGCTGCGGCTCGCAGTATCTGCTGCAAATGCGCGAACGGCTGTTCGATCTGGCGGCGCGCTATCGTTTTATCTGGCTACGTACTACCGTACTGTCGGTGGAAATGCTGGAAGATAAACATGTCCAGCACCAGACGCTGCTGGAATCGATTCTGGCGCGCGATGCCGCGCGGGCCAGCGCGCTGATGCGCGAACACCTGCTCACGCCAATCCCGATTATCCAGCAGGCAATGGCCGGTAAACTGCAGCCGCAGCAATCCTGATTCAGGCGGCGGGCTTTTTATAATACGGCAGTTGGGTTACCGGATATTCGTAATGCTCTTCTACCACGCAGCGGTCCGGCGTCGCCATCCCCGAATAGAAGAAAAAATACTCCTGGCTATCCGGGAAAAACACCAAATCGTCGCCGTTGCGAAAGCTGGTCACCCGGTAGGGAATATGATTTTTGGTCTGCGCCTTACGCATACCGGAAGCCACCTGAAAATGATCGTCCCACTTCATGGTCGACAACTGGTAATGGAAACGCGAGATGGTCACGCTCTTGCGTAAAGAGCAGGATAATTTTACCGCTGTGCCAGCGAAAGCAGGCGAAAGGAAGAAGCTTAATAAACTGATAGATAATAGAAATTTCATGAAGGTCTTATTATTTTTGGGCCAATTATTTGACGGTAACATGAATTGGCCGCGCAGGCAGGTATCGCGGCGGATTTTCCTCACGCCGCGCCTGATTCCAGGAATAATCCTAATTTTTCTCGCCGCGCAGCACCTCACGGAAATGCATCACCAGCGGGCGTTGGTTGGCTTTGTGCCATACCGCCCATAGCTGCGTCGAATAGTGCATCCACGGAATTTCCCGCAACACCACCCCTTCCGGAGCATTATGCCGCAGGCTGTGCTGGATCAGCGCCACGCCGAGCCCCGCGGCCACCAACCCCAGAGCGGTTAACGGCTCCCCGGCTTCCAGACGGATATCCGGGTTAAAACCGGCGCGCACGCAGGCAGCAACGAAATCATCGCGCGAATGGGCGTCATCGTTATGGATCACCGCGATCCACTGCTGATCGGCCAGCTGCGCTGGCTGCAGATTTTCCTCCTGCGCCAGCGGATGGCTTTGCGGTAGCGCCAGCAGCATCCGGTCATCCAGCACCTGGGTGTATTCCAAATCCTGTTCTCCGGCCGATGGCGGCATATCCACCAGCGAGAAATCCAGGCTGCGCTGGCGCAGTCCTTCAATCTGCGTAGCGGGCGGTTGGCTATACAGCGCGATATGCACGTCCGGGCGCGAAACGCGCAGCGCGCGCAGCGCGGTAGAGAGCACGCCGGAGTGCATCGCGTTCTCGATATAACCAATACACAACCCGCCATCTTCGCCGCGCCCTAGCCGTTTGCCCAGTGATTCCAGGCGGTTGGCGTGGGTCAGCAACGAGCGCGTTTCGGCGAGAAACGTCTGCCCGTCCGCCGTTAAGCGAATGCGCTGCTGGTTGCGCTCAAACAGCATCAACCCAAGACGTTCTTCAAGCTGGGCAATCTGTCGGCTGAGCGGCGATTGCGAAATATGTAAGCGCTCGGCAGCGCGGCCGACGTGCTCCTCTTCCGCGACCACCACAAAGTACTTCAACTGGCGTAAATCGATCATATGAGACCTATAAGGACTTAAGTTAGACGAATTATGTCCTATCAAGTCATAACACCGCAAGGTAATGTGATCTCCGTCACAGGGCAGTAGCACAAATTGCCCGAACTGAACCCTTCCCAAAACGGGAACCCTATATCGAGGACATCTTATATGAGCATCAAAAATATTCTGCCAGGCAACATCGGTTTAGGCGGCGCGCCGCTGGGCAATATGTTCCGCAACATCCCGGAAGACGAAGCGCACGCGACCGTCACTGCCGCCTGGGATCTGGGCGTTCGCTACTTCGATACCGCCCCGCTGTACGGTTCCGGACTTTCTGAAATCCGGATGGGCGAAGCGCTCTCTCAGTACCCACGCGACCAGTTCGTGCTGAGCAGCAAAGTCGGCCGCATCATGCTGGATGAAATGGAAGACCCGGCAGCACGCGATTTCGGTGAGAAAGGCGGCCTTTTCGAATACGGCCTGAAGAACAAAATCCTCAACGATTACTCTGCCGACGCCACGCTGCGTTCTATTGAAGATAGCTTAAAACGCCTGAAAACTGACCATCTCGACATCGTGTGGATCCACGATCCGGCGCAGGATTTCTACGGCGATAGCTGGCTGGAGCAGTTCAACATCGCTCGCACCGGCGCCTTCCGCGCGCTGACCCGCCTGCGCGAAGAAGGCGTCATTAAAGCATGGGGTCTGGGCGTTAACCGCGTCGAACCTTGCGAACTGACCCTGGCGCTCGACGAACCGAAGCCGGATGCCTTCCTGCTGGCTGGCCGCTACTCGCTGCTGGACCACAAACGCGCCCTGCAGCGTCTGATGCCTGAAGCGCTGGAACAGAATGTCGATATCGTCGTCGGCGGGCCGTACAGCTCTGGCGTTCTGGCCGGCGGTGAGCACTTCGAATACCAGAAAGCCTCTGCGGCGATTCATCAACAGGTGGCGCAGATCAATACCATTGCCGCCCGCCATCAGGTGGATGTCAAAGCCGCCGCGCTGCAATTTGCCCTGGCGCACCCGGCGGTAGCCGCCGTGATCCCGGGTTCCAGCCGTCCGGGCCGCATGGCGGAAGATCTGGCCGCGCTGAAAGCGACCATTCCAGCCGCTTTCTGGGAAGAGATGCGTAGCCAGAACCTGGTTGCTGACAACGCGCCGCTGCCGATTCGTTAATTTTTGCGGGGCCGCCAGGCCCCTCTCAACACAAGAGAGACAACATGAAACTGGATCTTACCCATAAGGTCGCGGTGGTCAGCGGCTCCACTTCCGGCATCGGGCTTGGCATTGCCAAAGGCCTCGCTCAGGCGGGCGCGACCGTGGTCATTGTCGGTCGCCAACAGCGCGGCGTTGCTACCGCGATGGCGACAATTAATGCCGAAGTCCCTGACGCGCAACTGCGCGGCGTCGTCGCCGACCTCAGCACCGAAGAAGGCGTTAACGCGCTGTTCGCCGCCGAGCCGCGCGCCGATGTGGTGGTCAACAATCTCGGGATCTTTAACGACAACGATTTCTTTAGCGTGCCGGATAGCGAGTGGATGCACTTTTATAACGTTAACGTCCTCTCCGGCGTGCGCCTGGCGCGCCACTATGCCCAAGGGATGATCGACAACGGCTGGGGACGCATTATTTTCGTCTCCTCAGAATCCGGCGTCGCGATTCCAGGCGACATGATCAACTACGGCGTAACGAAAAGCGCCAATCTGGCGGTTTCCCACGGGCTGGCAAAACGTCTGGCGGGCACCGGCGTCACGGTTAACGCCATTCTGCCTGGGCCCACCTTCACCGAAGGTTTGCAGGAGATGCTGGCGGATGCCGCCGCGCAGTCTGGCCGCAGCCCGCGTGAACAGGCTGATGAATTTGTGAAGACCGCGCGCCCAAGCTCGATTATCCAGCGGGCGGCGGACGTCGAAGAAGTCGCGAACCTGGCGGTTTATCTCGCCTCGCCGCTCTCCTCGGCCACCACCGGGGCCGCGCTCCGCGTTGATGGCGGCGTCGTCGACACCCTGGCAATGTAATCTAATTATCTGAAATTAAGAGAGAAATAAAATGGCTAATACTACTGTATCTATCGAAATCCCGGCTTCTGTCGACCAGGTTTGGCAACTGATGGGCGGCTTTGACTCCCTGCCTGATTGGCTGCCGTTCATTCCGAAAAGCGTCGTTAGCGAAGGCGGCCGCGTACGTACCCTGACCACGTCCGATGGCGGTACCGTCATTGAGCGTCTGGAAGCATTTGATAACCGCCAACGTAACTACAGCTACTCAATCATCCAGGCGCCGTTCCCGGTCGTGGATTATCTGTCCACTATCGCAGTACTGGCGACCGATGACGGCAATGTCACCCGCGTTGAGTGGTCCGGCAGCTTTACGCCGGTTAACGTCAGCGATGCCGATGCCGAAGCGCTGTTCAGCGGTATTTATCGCGACGGCCTGCAGGCGCTGAAAGACAACTTTGTCGCCTGATATTTGCCCGGGGGTGGCCCAGCCACTCCCTTTATGAACAAAAAGACAAAAGTCTATTGCCCGTTGCCGGCTTTTTCCGCCAGTGGGCGGGGCATATCATTCATGCCATCACGTTGCGCCGCGCAACGTTAACGAAACCATTATTCAGGATTATGAACATGAAAACCGTATCAACTATTATCTCTGCTGCCGCTCTTTCACTGCTCGCCTTCGGCGCCTCTGCGCACACCATTACCGCGACGGGTAATACGCTGGATTCCGCTGAAGCGGTGATTGCCAAAAAAGCAAAAGAAATGAACGCCGCTGATTATAAAATCACCAGCGCCC
>CABUCP010000052.1 GCA_902490055.1 uncultured Klebsiella sp.
ACAACTGGAGAATAACTTTGATGCTACCCACTCATTAATAAAAATAGCTAAAGAGCTTGGTAAGGATATCATCCTTAATCCGGCGCCATACTCGGCGGAAATTATTCCCAGCATTCCTTTTGTCGATGTGATTACGCCGAATGAAACTGAAGCCTCTTTATTATCCGGTATCGAAATTAAAGATATTGATACCGCCAAAGAAGCCGCGCTGCGCATCGCTGAATTAGGCGCAAAGAAAGTTCTGATTACCATGGGATCGCGCGGCGCGCTGCTGCTGGATAACCGCCAGTTTAGTCATATTCGCGCTTTCCCGGCGGTCACCGTGGATACCACCGGCGCCGGCGATGCTTTTAACGGCGCGCTGGCCGCCTCGCTGGCCGCCGGCAACACGCTGGTGCAGGCAGCGACCTGGGCCTCCGCATTCGCCTCTCTGGCCGTTGAGCTGGAGGGGGCTTCCAACATGCCTGATTTTGCGCAGGCAAATGCCCGACTCCGTACCCTCTAATCCAGGAAAAATAAGATGAAAACGATTAACGGTGTTGTTCCCGTCATGCTGACCCCTTTTACCGCCGATGACCAAATTGACTATCCGGCGCTGGCGAATCTGATCGACTGGTATCTGGCAAAAGGCGTGGATGCGCTTTTTGCCGTCTGCCAGTCGAGCGAAATGCAGTATCTCAGCCTGCAGGAGCGCGTGGCGCTGGCGCGTTTCGTGGTGCAACGCGTGGCGGGGCGCATCCCGGTCATTGCTTCAGGCCATATCAGCGACGATCTGGCGGCACAAAAAGAAGAGTTGCTGGCGATGGCGCAGACCGGCATTGATGCGCTGGTGTTGGTCACCAACCATCTCGATCCGCGCCATGAAGGCAGCGAGGTCTTTTTCGCCACCCTGCAAGCACTGCTGGCGACGCTGCCGGTGTCGATGCCGCTAGGGCTGTATGAGTGTCCGGCGCCGTATCGCCGTCTGCTTAGCGACGACGAGTTTGCCTGGTGCGCCAACAGCGGCCGCTTCGTGGTGTTGAAAGATGTGAGCTGCGATTTGCCTACCGTTGAACGCCGCGTGCGTCTGGCGCAGGGAACGCCGCTGAAAGTGATTAATGCCAATGCCGCGATCGCCTGGCCGGCGATGCTGGCAGGCGCTGAAGGCTTTAGCGGCGTGTTTACCAATTTTCATCCGGAGCTGTACAGCTGGCTGTGGCGAGAAGGTAAAAATCAGCGGGCGCTGGCCGATGAACTGGCGATATTCCTGTCGTTGGGTGCGGTAACCGAAACCCTGGGCTATCCGAAAAACGCCAAAATTTACCATCAGCGCCTCGGGACCTTCGACAGCATCGCCTGTCGGGTTAATAAAGATGACGTGCTGAGTAAGTTCTGGGGGCTGACGGTGATCCTCGACCAGATCCGGGCGGGTAGCGAACTGTGGCAGCAGCGGATCGCCGGCTAAGGGAGGGATCGTTATGATCGTATCGAGTCTGCAAGCGTGGCCTGCGCAACAGGTCGCGTATCACCCGGCGATCCGCCAGGCGCTGGCGTTTATCGCCAGCCAGGATTTCCAGCGCTTCGCGCCGGGGAAAATCGACCTGATCCCGGGAAAACTCTTCTGCTTGCTGCAGGAGATGGACAGCGTGCCTTTCGCCGAGGCGCGGCCGGAATCGCACCAGCAGTTTATTGATATTCAGTATCTGATCTCCGGTGAGGAGCGCATGGGCGTCAGCCGCGCTGAAAGCGGCCGTCACCGCGTTACCGAGGATCGGACGCCAAACCAGGACATCCTGTTCTGGCAGGTTGAAAATGACGAGACGCAGATAACCCTGACGCCCGGCATGTTCGCCATTTTCTTTCCCCAGGACATTCATCGTCCCTGCTGTCATCCGCGCGATGGCGAGCGGCAACATATCCGTAAAGCGGTGATGAAAATCGATCGCGCCTTGCTGGAGGAGGGTTTATGAGTTCGCTAAACCAAACGGCGGCTACAGCTATTGCGGCGCCGAAACTCTCGCGTCGACGCTGGGGCATTATTTTAATCCTGCTGCTGGCTGCGGTAGTGAATTATCTCGATCGCGCCAACCTGAGCATCGCGAACACCACCATCGCCAGGGAGTTTGGTTTTTCCGGCACTGAGATGGGGCTACTATTGTCGGCGTTTCTCTGGCCCTATGCGCTGGCGAACTTACCAGCCGGCTGGCTGGTAGACCGCTTTGGCGCGAAGAAAATGTTCAGCGGCGCGCTGGGATTGTGGTCAGCGGTGACGTTCTTAATGGGCTTCGTGAATACCTATAGCTTCTTCTATGGTTTGCGCATGCTGCTGGGCGTGGCGGAGTCACCGTTCTTCACCTCCGGCATTAAGATCACTCAGAGCTGGTTCTCGGAAAAAGAGCGCGGGCTGCCGACATCGATTATTAATACCGGTTCGCAAATCGCCAATGCGGTAGCGCCGCCGGTGCTGACTATTCTGCTGCTATGGATTGGCTGGCGCGGTATGTTTATGGTGGTGGGCCTGCTCGGGATACCGCTGCTGCTGGCGTGGCTGAAGTTTTATCGCGACCCGGACGCGCGGGAAGCGATGCTGATACATACCGGCAAAGTCATGCGGCCCGAAGGCGAACAGCCGAAGGTGAGCTGGGGCGAACTGTTTCGCCGGAAAACCACCTGGTTCATGATTGCCGGTAATTTCTGCATCATGTTCACCATTTGGGTTTACCTGACGTGGCTGCCGGGATATCTGGAAACTTCACTGGGCTTTAGCCTGAAGCAGACCGGTTTTATCGCCTCGATTCCGTTCTTTGCCGGTATTATCGGCGTGCTGTGCGGCGGGATGCTTTCCGACCGATTGGTACGTAAAGGGATGAACGCCGTTACCGCGCGTAAAGTGCCGATTGTGGTCGGCGCCGCGCTGGCGGCCTGCTTTGTGATGCCCATTCCGTTTGTTGATAACTCCGGCGTGGCGATCGCGCTGCTGACGCTTGGCTACTTTTGCTCGCAGATGCCTTCCGGCGTGATCTGGACGTTGGCGACCGATATGGCGCCGAAGGAGCAGGTCGCATCTTTGGGCGCAATCCAGAACTTTGGCGGGTTCCTCGGCGCGGCGCTGGCGCCGATTATCACCGGGATCATTCTTGATACCACCGGACAGTTTACCAATGTGTTTATTCTCGGCGGGATACTGCTGTTTATGGGCGCCTGCTGCTACGGCTTTTTCGTGCGCAAAAACGCCTAATCGCTTAAGTATCAAAAACGCCTGATTACTCAGGCGTTTTCTTTTTACGCAAGGTAAAACACTTCATCCAGTTCAGCGCTCAGCGGACTGTTATCCGGATTCGTCGGCATCACTTCGCGCATGTAGCGCCACCAGCGCTGGCATACTTCAGTTTCAGCCACCGCGTTCCAGCGGGCTTCCGACTCAATTTCCACCGTAGCGAAAAGCAGATGACGCTGTTTGTCGATATAGATCGCGTAATGGTGCGCGCCATGTGCTTTCAGCGTCGCTTCCAGTTCCGGCCAGATGGGGCTATGGCGGCGCTGATACTCCTCGTGGGCGTCGGGATTGACCTGCATCACGAAGGCTTTGCGGATCATAATGCCTCCAGGTACAACTCGCGGACCTCGTCGCGGCTGGCGCTGCGCGGGTTACACGGCGCGCAGGGGTCGGCCAATGCTTTATCCAGCCAGCCTTCGATATCGGCTTTGCTGACGCCAAGCTGGCTAAACCCTTCGGGAATACCGACTTGTTTGCTCAATGCGCGAATCGCGTTAATCGCCTCCATACTGGCGGTTTCGTCGCTCATGCCGCGCGTATCGACGCCCATCGCCTGCGCGATGCGGGCAAAACGGGCCACCGCGTTCGGGCGATTAAAGTTTTCGATTATCGGCAGCAGGATGGCATTACAAACGCCGTGCGGCAGGTTATGGGTGGCGCCAGGCTGATGCGCCAGCGCATGTACCAGCCCAAGACCGGCGCTGTTGAACGCCATCCCCGCCAGGTACTGGCCGAACGCCATCTGCTCGCGGGCCTGCAGATTGTGCCCGTCATCGACGGCCAGCGGCAGCCACTGGTGAATTAAGCGAATCGCCTCCAGCGCGTTGGCGTCGGTCAGCGGATGGGAGCCAATGGAGACAAACGCTTCAATGGCGTGGGTGAGGGCATCCATACCGGTAGCGGCGGTGACCGAAGCCGGAATATCCAGCATGACGCTGGCGTCGTCGATGGCGATATCCGGGATGATGTTCGGGTCGATAATGACCTCTTTTACCTGGCGTTCGCTATCGATAATCACCGCGTTGCTGGTCATCTCAGCGGCGGTTCCGGCGGTGGTGTTAATCGCTACCAGCGGCACGCCGGCATTTTTGACTTTGCCGACGCCGGAATAGGCGGTTGATGGCGCCGGGTTAGCGCTGAGAATTTTTACCGCCTTGGCGGTGTCGATCGGGCTACCGCCGCCAAAGGCAATGATATAGTCACACTGTGCCGCGCGGAATGCGGCGATACCTTGCTGAACCAGCGCTTCGGTCGGGTTCGGAAAGACGTTATCGAACAGATGATAAGACAGTTGATGCGCTTCCAGCGCTTGAAACAGGCTATCGAGCAGGCCCATTTCCACCAGATGACCATCGGTGACAATCAGCGCTTTCCCCCACTGCTTGCCCGCCAGCAGACTGACCATATCGCCGATTGCGCCCGCGCCATGCAGGCTGATTTTCGGCAGTGCCAACATAAAGCTCATGATTATTCTCCTTAAAAGGCGACGCGCTTTTTTATAGCGCCAGCGCGCTGGCCAGCGGCGTGACGCCAAAGCGTTGGCCTAACGCAATCAACTCTTCGCGGCTAATTGTCTGTTTCATGCCGCCCATTGAGTAGACCTTCACCAGTACTTCAGCGGATTTCTCGGCGGTGTCGATCAGGCCGAAGGTTTCATCCAGCGTTGGGCCGCTGCCGAAGACGCCGTGGAACGGCCACAGCACCAGAGAGTGCTTCTGCATTTCGCCAGCGGTTGCCTGACCGATTTCGTCGGTGCCAGGCACCATCCACGGCAGAATGCCGACGCCGTCCGGGAAGACCACCAGGCATTCGGTACTGCCTTCCCACAGTTTGCGGGTGAACAGATCGCTGTTATTTTCCAGCACGTAGGTCAGGGCGATCAGGTTGGTGGCGTGACAGTGCATGATCACGCGGTCTTTACCACCGGTGGCTTTGATGCGCTCGCAGTGCGACAGAAAGTGCGCCGGTAGCTCCGATGTCGGTACGGCTTCTTCCGTCAGGCCCCACAGAATGAAGTAGCCCGCGCCGTCGTTGTCTATCTTCACCACCCCAAGGTTTGCGGCGGGATCGAGCTGCACGTTACGGAAGAATTTACCGGAACCGGTGACGATAAACGGTTGGTTAGCCAGTTCCGGCATCGGCTGACTTAATGCGATATAGCGCGGTTGGGCGTGAAAATCGGTCTTAAACGGCGCGATGTCCGCTTCATCCAGACGTAGCGTCAGGTTACCGCCGTTGCGCTCGTCCCAGCCTTTGAGCCACGCATCGGAGGTGGCTTTGATCATGCCCTGGACGAACCATGAATTGATGATGTTGTGCATAGTCTTGTGTTTCCTGTTGATTCGCAATAGGTGTGATTCCCCGGGGAAGGCGTTAGCCGCGACCCGGGGAAAGTCAGGCATTAGCCGCGCTGACTCAGCACGTCTTTTTCATAGCTCCGCACGTTTTCCAGCCACTGGCTGCCCGCTGGGGTATCGTGACGCTGGCAGTACATTTCCCAGATAGCCTGCCATGGTAGGGATTTTTGCTCTTCGAGCAGCGCCAGGCGCGCGGTGTAATCGCCGTCGTTTTCCAACTGACGCAGCTGCGCCGTCGGTTCCAGTAGCGCGCGCAGCAGGGCTTTTTTCATGTTGCGGGTGCCGATAACCCATGCGGCGATACGGTTGATGGAGGCATCGAAGAAGTCGAGGCCGATATGCACGCGGTCGAACAGGTTATGGCGGATGATTTCGCTGGCGATGGCCTGGGTTTCGTCATCCAGCAGCACCACATGATCGCTGTCCCAACGTACCGGGCGGCTGACGTGCAGCAGCAGACGCGGGATGTACAGCATGGCGGCGGAGATTTTGTCGGAGATGACTTCCGTCGGATGGAAGTGGCCGGCATCCAGACATAGCGCGGTCTGGCGGCTGGCGGCGTAGCCCATATAAAATTCGTTGGAGCCGACGGTATAGCTTTCAGCGCCGATACCGAATAGCTTGCTCTCGACGGCGTCGATATGGTGCGCCGGGTTCAGCTTTTCGCTGATGACTTCATCCAGCGCGTTCAGCAGCCGCTGGCGCGGAGCGAAGCGGTCGACGGTAATATCCTTCATGCCGTCCGGCACCCAGATATTCATTACCGATGGCGTTCCGAGCTGCTCGCCGAAGTAGGCGGAGACGCGGCGGCTGGCTTTGCAGTGATCGATCCAGAACTGACGAATTTCCGGATTAGCGTGCGACAACGTAAAGCCGTCGGCGCTCAGCGGATGCGAGAAGCAGGAAGGGTTAAAATCGAGCCCCAGCTGGTGGCGTTTGGCCCAATCTACCCAGTTTTTAAAGTGTTCTGGTTTGATTTCGTTGCGCGCCACCGGGGTGGCGGATTCGAGATAAATCGCGTGCAGATTAAGGCGTTTCGGCCCTGGGATCAGGCTCAGCGCCTGTTCGAGGTCGGCCCGTAGCTCCTGGGCATTCCGCGCTTTGCCTGGATAGTTACCGGTAGCCTGAATGCCGCCGGTTAAGTTACCTTCCGGGTTTTCAAAGCCCGCGACGTCATCGCCCTGCCAGCAGTGCATCGATACCGGCAGGCGGTCTAACTGGCGCAGAGCTTCTTCGGCGTCCACGCCGACGGCGGCGTAGCGCTGCTTAGCAATTTCCCAGGCTTGTTCAAGTTGAGTGGTCATGCGCAAAGCTCCTTAGTAGGTTGCTGCTGAAATTGCGCGACGAAGCGGGCAATTTCGCTATCTGAATGAGGGGTGAAGGCGGTGAGCGACGCGTTGTCGCGTACTACCTGACGGAAATCATCGACGTTGTGTAGTTCATCCAGCGTCATCAACTGGATGCCGATATTGCCAAGCGTGGAGGCCTCAATTGGGCCCGCGATCACCGGCAGCCCGCAGGCATCAGCGCACAGCTGGTTAAGCAGTTCGTTCTGGCAGCCGCCGCCAACAATATGCAGTTGGCTGAAAGGGCGGCCACGGAGTTCCGCCAGTTCGCCCAGCACCCGGGCATACAGCAGCGCCAGGCTGTCGAAAATGCAGCGCGCCAGTTCAGCAGGGGCTGTTGGGATCGGCTGAGCGGACTCCGCGCAGGCGGCCTGGATTTCGGCGCTCATGCTGGCCGGATTGATAAAGCGTTCGTCATTACAATCAATCAGGTAACGGCAGGCCGGCAGTTGCGCCGTGTCGGTAATCAGCGCCTGCAGGTCGCTAACGTTCTGCTCTTGCAGTACCCGCTGTAGCAGCCACAGGCCCATGATGTTTTTCAGTACCCGGTAGCGCCCCTCGGCGCCGCCTTCATTGGTGATATTCGCCTTCAGCGCCTGCTGGCTGGTGTAAGGCGTTTTGCTTTCAAAGCCCATCAGCGACCAGGTGCCGGAAGAGAGATAGGCGGCATGTTTATCCGCCAGCGGCGAGGCGATGACGGCGCTGGCCGTATCGTGGCTGGCGACGGCGACCACCGGAATGCGATTACCCTGCGGGCAGATCCAGTGTCCGATAACGTTGCCCGGATGGGTCGGCGTACCGAACCAGTCCGGCTTCGCGCCGCTCCAGCCGAGCAGCTCGTTATCCCAGTTATCGCTATTAATATTGACCAGTTGCGTGGTGGTGGCGTTGGTGTACTCCCAGTTCATCGCCCCGGTCAGGCGGTAGCTGAAATAGTCGGGGATCAGCAGCGCGTGCGCTACCTGCTCCGCCAGCGCCGATTGTTGGCTAACCAGCGCCCGCAACTGATAGAGCGTGTTGAACGGTAGAAACTGGATGCCGCTGCGGCAGTAGATATCGGCGCGGCCAAGTTGCTCGATAGCCTGCGCCATCAGACCGTGAGTACGGCTATCGCGATAGGAAACCGGCAGGCCGACCCGCCGGCCCTGTTTATCTAACAGCACAAAATCGACGCCCCAGGTGTCGATGCCGATGCTGTCGATCAGGATCCCCTGCTCGTACACCTTTACCAGCCCGCGGCGGATTTCCGCTTCCAGGCTATCGATATCCCAGCAATCGTAGCCATCTACTTTCTGCAGGCGGTTGGTGAAACGGTGGACTTCACGCAGCGTGAGCGCCCGCGTCGCGGTTTCATACTTCGCGAGCATGACCCGACCGCTGGAAGCGCCTAAATCAACGGCGACACAATGACGAATACTCATGGCACGACCCTTCTTAAAATCATTACAGGCAGTCTAAAAAAGGCGTCTTTGCGTCACCTTCTTGCTACTGACAGCGAAAGTAGCTGGCTGGCAACAAAGCAAAGGTGACCGTGAGAAACGTCACAATTTCGTGTTCTTCGCGGCATGATACGGGATGTGATGCTCGCCGCAGTTCCGGATATTTCCGGCTGGTTCTTGAAAATCAGGCAGGTTTTACGCGGTTTACGGTCGAAAATTGAAGGCCGGATTGTTGGCCCTTAATTACTATTTGCGACGACGGTTGATAATTTTTCTCATTCGAGGGGGCTGCTATGACCGTGTTGCACTGTACGGATTTCTTTAAGGCCGGCGTCTCTGCGGTGGCGATTGAACCGCGCCTTCCTCAACCGGCATTTCCAGAGCATCATCATGATTTTCATGAAATTGTGATTGTTGAACAGGGGACGGGTATTCACGTTTTCAACGGCCAGCCCTATACCATCAGCGGCGGCTCGGTCTGCTTTATTCGCGATCACGATCGCCATCTCTATGAACACACCAATAACCTGTGCCTGACTAACGTGCTGTACCGCGCGCCGGATGCTTTTCGTTTTCTGACCGGCGTAAACCAGCTACTGCCGCAGGAGCAGGACGGCAACTATCTTTCGCACTGGCGGGTTAATCAGACGGTGCTGCAGCAGGTGCGGCAAATCGTCGGCCAGATGGAAAAGGTTGGCCCGGGCGCCGAGCCGCACACTATCGCCAGCCGTGAAATTCTTTTCATGCAGCTACTGGTGCTGTTGCACAGCAACAGCATGGCGGAAGGGGCTGGCAACCACGAGGCGCGGCTGAATCAGCTGATGGCCTGGCTGGAAGACCACTTTGCCGAAGACGTGTGCTGGGAAGAGGTGGCGGCGCAGTTTTCGCTGTCGCTACGTACCCTGCATCGTCAGCTAAAGCTGCAAACCGGGCTAACCCCGCAGCGCTATCTCAATCGAGTGCGGCTGATGAAAGCGCGGCATCTGCTGCGCCACAGTGATGATAGCGTGACAGACATCGCCTATCGCTGCGGTTTCGGCGACAGTAACCACTTTTCGACGCTGTTTCGCCGCGAGTTCGACTGGTCGCCGCGCGATATTCGCCAGGGGCGCGACGCCATTCTTCAGTAACGCGAGAAGAGTCAACGTATTGCCGGGCAAAAACGCGAATAATGTCTCGTTATTCGCGTTTGGAGTGTGATGGTGGCAGGTCAGCTGATACTTCGCAAAGATGAGTTTTTTGCGTCTCCTTCGCAGGCGGTTGCGGTGGCTGACCGCTACCCGCAAAACGTCTTCGCCGAACATACCCATGAATTCTGCGAGCTGGTGCTGGTGTGGCGCGGCAACGGCCTGCATATCCTCAACGATCGCCCGTGGCGGATTACCCGTGGCGATCTCTTTTATATCCGTGCGGAAGACAAACATTCCTACGCTTCGGTTAACGACCTGGTACTGCAGAATATTATCTATTGTCCGGATCGGCTGCGGCTCAATTTTGACTGGGCGGCGCATATCCCGGGGCTATTCGGCACGCCGTGGAAGCCGCACTGGCGGATCGGCGGCAGCGGGATGGCGCAGGCCAGGCAGGTCATTAGCCAGCTGGAACATGAAAGCGCGCGCCAGGATACACAAGCGGATAGCATGGCGGAGCTGCTGTTCGCCCAACTGGTGTTGACGCTCCAGCGCTATCGCTACGCCACTGATAACCTGGCGGCGACGCAAAGTGAAACCCTGCTCGACAAACTGCTGACCGAACTGGCCGGTAGTCTTAATCGTCCCTTTAATCTGGATAGCTTCTGTCTGCGTGAAGGCTGCAGCGAACGCGCGCTACGCCAGCAGTTTCGCCAGCAAACGGGAATGACCATCAACCACTATCTACGCCAGCTGCGGATTTGCCATGCGCAGTATTTGCTGCAGCATACTGAGCGGCTAATCGGCGAGATCGCCATGCAGTGCGGGTTTGAGGACAGTAACTATTTTTCGGTGGTGTTTAATCGGGAAATTGGCATGACGCCGGGACAGTGGCGGCAGCGCAGTCGCGCCGCCGCGTAAGGGGATAAATCAGCTTGCCATACCGAGCCCGACGATATTCGCGGCGATGATGATCACCACGCAGCCGAGACTCAGTACGCTGACCGGGCGACGTCCGGCGTTGTTCCACTCTTTCAGCACCAGCCCGACCAGCCCGCCGCACAGCACATAGAAGCTCATATGCAGCATCCAGCTCATGTAGTCGTACTGTGCCGGAATACTGGCGTGACCCCAGGCGTAGAAGAAGAACTGCAGGTACCACATCAGCCCGCCCAATGCGGAAAGCAGGATATTGCTGATGATAAGCGGTTTTGCCAGCGAGAAGTCGGCTTTTATCGACAGATCTTTCACTTTGGCGAGGCGAACAAAGCAGAAGCCAAGATTCACCAGCGCGCCGCCGCCCATGATCACCACATAGCTTGGCAGCGCGGTGTACAGCGGGTCGACGCCCAGCGCCGCGGCGGCTTCGTGCATCGGTTTGGCGGCGTTCATCGCAAACGACATACCGGCGGAGAAAATACCGCACATCACCGCCAGGACAAGGCCTTTTTTCAGGTTGAAGTCTTCCGCTTTGATGCCCATTTTGCGCTCTTTGAGCTGGCCGGCGCGAGTGACGATACCGACGCCAATCACCGCTACCAGCACGCCGAGCAGGGTCATTTGCCCGCCTTTGGTGTGAATCAGTACGTCAAAGTGGCCGTTGAGAATGGGCGTCATTAAGGTGCCGACGATAAGCGTAATACCGATGGCGATGCCGATACCCATCGACATGCCAAGATAGCGCATGGTCAGGCCGTAATTGATGTTGCCGATGCCCCACATCGCGCCGAACAAAAAGACCGGTAGCAGGGTCGAGGCGCTAAACGAACGGTAGTAGGCCCAGAAATCGGGCAGCAGCATAGCGCTTATCGCCCAGGGCAGAATCAGCCAGGAGACAATTCCGCCGATCGACCACATGGTTTCCCACGACCAGTGCTTCACCTTCTTGAAAGGGGCATAAAAACAGGCGGCACTGGCGGCGCCTATCAAATGCCAAAATATTCCCATCGTAATTGCATGATTCATTGCCTTTACCCTCA
>CABUCP010000053.1 GCA_902490055.1 uncultured Klebsiella sp.
ACAAATAGCTAAACAGGGAAGCCGATTTCGGTTGATATGTATCAAAAAAGGGGCGGAAATCGCCCCTGAAAATGTGACTTAATGTGCGACTTTTCGCCGCCGGCTGGCGTAGAGATAGAAGAGAATGGAGCTGATGGCGCAAAAGGCGATAGAAATCAGCATTGGCCAGGCGGTAGTAAAGGTGGCCATCGACAGCAATGCGCCGATAATCGCGCCAATCCCAAAGCGGAAGGTTCCGGCCAGCGACGAAGCGGTGCCCGCCATGTGCGGAAACTCATCGAGGATCACCGCCATTGCGTTAGAGGAAACCATCGACACGCAGCCGACGAACGCCGCCACGCCCAGCACCAGCGACCAGAAACCGACGTCGAGCAGCGCGCACACCACCATCCATATCGCCATCACCAGCTGGATCCATAACCCGGCGCGGAACATATTCAGCGCCCCGACCCGGCGGACAAAGCGGCTGTTGATAATGGTCATGATGAACAGGAATACGATGTTCAGCGCAAAGTAATAGCCAAAGTGCTGCGGCGACACGTGATTAATATTGATGTAAACAAACGGACCGGCGCTGAGGAATGAGAACATCCCGGCAAAGCTGAAGCCACTTGCCAACATATAGCTCAGAACCCGCTTATGGCGGAACAGCGTGGCGAAGTTGCCAAGCGTGGTGCGTATATGGAACTTCTGCCGCCGTTCAACCGGCAGCGTTTCGCTAATAAAGAAAGCGATCATCACGGAGGCCAGCAGCGCCGCCAGCGCGAGGATCCAGAAAATCGCGTGCCAGCTGAACCACACCAGCACCGCTCCACCGACCATCGGCGCCACCAGCGGCGCAATGGTGGTCACCAGCATGACAAACGACATCATCCGCGAAAACTCTTCTTTCGGATAGATATCGCGCATCAGAGCGTTAATCACCACGCTCGCCGCCGCAGCCGCGAGGCCGTGGAAGAAACGCATGGTAATCAGCATATCGATAGTCTGCGACAGCGCGCAGGCCACCGCCGCCGCGGCGAAAATCAGCGTCCCGCCGAGGATAACCGGCTTACGGCCAATGCTATCGGCCATCGGCCCGTACAGCAGCTGGCCCAGCGCAAAGCCCAGAATATAGGTACTGAGCGTCATCTGCGCGCTGCCGTCCGGCACGTTGAACTGCGCCGAAATAACCGGCAGCGCCGGCAGATACATATCAATCGACAGCGGCATTAACATGGCCAACAGGCCAAGAATAAACACAATCCCAAATGAAGAATTCTGCTTAGTCGTCACGTTTTACTCCGTGCTTGTGGGGCGCCGACGCTGGCGACTTCTTCCGCCGTCAGCGGGCGGTATTCGCCGGGTTCCAGCGACGCATCGAGAATAATCTCGCCGATACGTTCGCGATGTAGTCCTACCACGTGGTTACCCACCGCCGCGAACATGCGTTTTACCTGATGGTAGCGGCCTTCGCTGATGGTCAGGCGCACTTCTGTCGGAGTGATGACTTCGAGGACAGCAGGTTTGGTGAGATCTTTTTCATTATGCAGTTGCACGCCTTTGGCAAACTGCTCGGCGACGCCCTCTTCCAGCGGATTTTCCAGCTCCACCAGATAGGTTTTTTCGCAGTGATGTCGCGGCGAGGTGATACGGTGCGACCACTGGCCGTCATCGGTCATCAACACTAATCCGGTGGTATCGATATCAAGACGCCCGGCGGCATGAAGCTTGTGCGCAACCGGCTCATCAAGGAAATAAAGTATAGTTGGATGATCGGGATCGTCAGTTGAACAGACGTAACCCTGCGGCTTGTTGAGCATAAAGTAACGGGGACCGTGCTGCTGGGTCAGCGTATTGCCGTCATATTCTACCTCGTGCTCCGGCAGGAGCTTAAAGGAGGTATCTTTCACGATGTTGCCGTCCACGGTAACGCGGCTGCCGCGGATTTCACGCCCGGCAATAGCACGGCTGACGCCAAGCTGCTGAGCGATAAACTTATCAAGTCGCATGAGATTTTTTTAGCCTGTAATAATGCTGGAGCGGGCAATTCGCCCGAAAAAGAAGAATTCCATTGGCTAGTATAACGGGCTCTTAACACCACTCAAGGGAAAAGATTCGTGGCATACTATTTGCGAGTTAATTAACCCCCGAGAATTGATGACTTTTACATTACGTCCCTACCAAAAAGAAGCGGTCGACGCCACTCTCGCCTGGTTTCGCCGCCATCACGAACCCGCCGCCATCGTGCTACCGACCGGCGCCGGCAAAAGTCTGGTGATCGCCGAACTGGCGCGGCTGGCGCGCGGGCGCGTATTAGTGCTGGCTCACGTTAAAGAGCTGGTGGCGCAGAACCACGGCAAATACTGCGCGCTGGGCCTGGAGGCGGATATCTTCGCCGCCGGCCTGCAGCGTAAAGAGAGCCGGGGAAAAGTGGTTTTCGGCAGCGTGCAGTCGGTGGCGCGTAACCTCGAGCAGTTCCAGAATGAGTTTTCTTTGCTGATCGTCGATGAGTGCCACCGCATCAGCGATGACGACGACAGCCAGTATCAGCAAATCATCAGCCATCTACGGCAGGTAAACCCGCAGCTCAGGTTGCTCGGTCTGACCGCGACCCCGTTCCGTCTGGGCAAAGGTTGGATCTATCAGTTCCACTATCACGGCATGGTGCGCGGCGACGAGAAAGCGCTGTTCCGCGACTGTATTTATGAGCTACCGCTGCGTTACATGATTAAGCACGGTTACCTGACGCCGCCTGAGCGCCTCGATATGCCGGTGGTACAGTACGATTTCAGCCGCCTGCAGGCGCAAAGCAATGGCCTGTTTAGCGAAGCCGACCTCAACCTTGAGCTTAAAAAACAGCAGCGCATTACGCCGCATATCGTTAGCCAAATCGTCGAGTTCGCCGAAAGCCGTAAAGGGGTGATGATCTTCGCAGCAACCGTGGAACACGCGCGGGAAATCACCGGCCTGCTGCCGACGACGCAAGCGGCGCTGATTACCGGCGAGACTCCGGGGCCGGAACGCGACCGTATCATCGAGGCCTTTAAGGCCCAGCAGTATCGTTATCTGGTCAACGTCGCGGTGCTGACCACCGGCTTCGACGCGCCGCACGTCGACCTTATCGCTATCCTCCGTCCAACCGAGTCGGTAAGTCTTTACCAACAAATCGTGGGCCGCGGCCTGCGTCTGGCGCCGGGGAAAACCGACTGCCTGATCCTCGATTATGCCGGTAACCCTCACGACCTGTACGCGCCGGAGGTCGGCACGCCGAAGGGGAAAAGCGATAATGTCCCGGTGCAGGTCTTCTGCCCGAACTGCGGTTTCGCCAATACCTTTTGGGGTAAAACCACCGCCGACGGGACGTTGATTGAGCACTTTGGCCGCCGCTGTCAGGGCTGGTTCGAAGACGACGATGGCCGCCGCGAACAGTGCGATTTCCGCTTCCGCTTTAAAAACTGCCCGCAGTGCAACGCCGAGAATGACATTGCCGCCCGCCGCTGCCGCGAGTGCGACACCATTCTGGTCGACCCCGATGATATGCTGAAGGCGGCGCTGAAGCTAAAAGATGCGCTGGTGCTGCGCTGCAGCGGCATGGCGCTTCAGCACGGCGGCGACGAGAAAGGCCCGTGGCTAAAAATCACCTATTACGATGAAGACGGCGCTGATGTGAGTGAGCGCTTCCGTCTGCAAACGCCCGCCCAGCGTACCGCCTTTGAGCAGTTGTTTATCCGCCCGCATACCCGTACGCCGGGCGTGCCGCTGCGCTGGATAACGCCGGCGGATATCATCGCCCAGCAGGCGCTGCTGCGCCATCCCGACTTCGTCGTCGCCCGGATGAAGGGACAGTACTGGCAGGTGCGGGAAAAAGTGTTCGATTATCAGGGGCGTTTCCGTCGCGCCAACGAGCTGCGTTAATCGGCCAACGCTGAGGTTTTGATTGCCGCAGCGCCGATTGGCGGCTATAATGCCGCCCGCTTTTGCATTCGCAAAGCAGATAATCTGCCTGCTGCTGGGTCGCCTGTAGCAGGATTTATATATAGAGAGACATCAATGTTTACTATCAACGCAGAAGTACGTAAAGAGCAGGGTAAGGGTGCGAGCCGCCGCCTGCGCGCAGCTAACAAGTTCCCGGCAATCATCTACGGTGGCGAAGCTGCTCCGGTTGCAATCGAACTGGATCACGACAAACTGTGGAACATGCAGGACAAAGCTGAGTTTTACGGCGAAGTTCTGACCATCGTTGTTGATGGCAAAGAAGAGAAAGTAAAAGTTCAGGCTGTTCAGCGTCACCCGTTCAAGCCGAAACTGACTCACATCGACTTCGTTCGCGCTTAATCGCCGATAGCAAGTTGTATGGCAAACGCCTCGGGTCTTCGGACTCGGGGCGTTTTGTTATGTACGTCACCATAGCTCCGGCGCGTCATCCACGATGTCTCCCAGCGCGCGATGTTTATTCATCCCCGGCAGCCACAGCATCACCATCGTCACGTTTAGCCCCTGATTACCGACCTCCGTCGCAATCTCGCTAATTCCCTGCCACTCGTCGGGCCGTAAATGATCGGGTAAAAACCCCCAGCCCTGCCCCTGCTCCATCGCGTGGCGCAGCATGGTAATTTCATTCATATACAGCGTATGGCCGGATATCTGCAGGCGGCGGGCAATTTGATCGTCGCTACGCCGGTGCATGACCAGCTGCGGCGTCAGCGATAAATTCAGCAGCGTCAGCGGCCTTGCTGCATCAGAAAACAGGTTTTGTGCCGCATAAAAACGCAGATCGACGGTGCCTAACGCCCGCCACTCCATCTCGCTTCCCAATGTACGATTGTTCGCCTGACAGATAGCCATCTCCGCGACGCCGTCGGCCAATGCCTGTTCTGCCTCACGCCGCGAGGCGCTCCAGCAGCTAAGGCGAATCTGCTTTCGCGCAAGGCTATCGGCTAACGCGCAAAGAAATGCGCGCGGAACAAAGGGATCGTACACCAGACGCAGCTCCTGCCAGCGGGTCTGCGGCAGAGTTTGGGCGAAAGATTCAAACGCCTGCGCCTGACGCAGTAACAGATGCGCCTGGCGAAAAAGCTGCTCGCCTTCGGCGGTCAACGTCAGGCTGCGCCCTTCACGGCTGAATAGCCGGTAGCCCAGCGCATCTTCCAGGTAATCCAGCAGATCGCGAAGCGTCGTACGATCTTTACCTAAACGAATCGCCGCCCGCGACAGGCTACCGGTCTCAGCGATGGTGGCAAAGGCCTCGATCTGCGCAAATGAGTACTGCAGGGTTTTCATCTTTCTCTCCCTTACGGGGGAAAATCCCCCATTCAGTGATTTTAGCCTGCGCGAGTCGATTTATATACTGCGAAGCGAATCTATGGCGAATGAGGAAATTGTGATGACAGGTATTAAAAATAGAAAAACTCTGGCCCTGGCGTTAATGCTGACGGTGCTGCCGACGGCGGCCATGGCGGAAAACTGCGGCGGCCTGACGCTGGATGTCTGCCCGACGCCTTACGACCAAACGCTACCTGCGGCGAAAGATATGCTCACCTGGGATCAAACCTCGCGGGTGATTGGTTTTCGAAATGACTACCGCAACTACGCTGGCGACGTATTCCGCCACGGCGCATCGGTACCGCTGGCGCGCGCCGATAAACAGTTAACCCATGCCAGCTATACGGTTAATGGCCATACCTGGAACCTCCAGGATTACCTGAAGCGCCAGAACGTCAGCGGCATGCTGGTGCTGAAAGATGGCAAAGTCGCCTGGAAATACCTCGCTGAAGGCAATACCGACACGACGCTGTGGACCTCGCGTTCGGTGGGTAAATCGGTGGTCTCAACGCTGGTCGGCATCGCCATTCAGCAGGGTAAGATCCATTCGCTCGACGATCTGATTACCGTTTACGAACCCGAGCTCAAAGGCACCGCCTGGGATGGCGTGACGCTGAAGCAGCTGATTCAGCATACCAGCGGTGTGGATTGGAATGAAGATTACACCAATCCGCAATCACACTTTGCCCGCCTGACTCAGTGTGAAGCACAGCCGGGCGCCTATGATTGCGTACGTAAAATCGTTGCGGCGCTGCCACGTAAGCATCCGGCGGGCGAACAATGGTCGTACTCTTCCGGCGGCGCCTGGCTACTGGGCGATGTACTGGAGCGCGCAACCGGCATGTCGCTGGCCGCCTGGCTTGAACAATCGCTGTGGCAACCGGCCGGCATGGCTCACGATGGCGTCTGGCATGCCTACCAGAAAGGACAACATGATGTTGGCGCCCACGGCTTCAACGCCACGCTCGAAGATTGGGGCCGCTTTGGCGAATTTGTCGCCCGCGATGGCCGTCTAAGCAACGGCAAACAGCTGGTGCCAGCAGGCTGGTTCGATCAGGCGTCAAACTGGACGAAGGCGCTGAACTCGGTATCTGCGGCGCACCCTGAAGGCCTCTATGGCTATCAATGGTGGAATAACGCCATTCCGGCAAATGCGCAAAACGTACAGCCGACGCCGCAGGAAGGGCTGAAAGGTTCACTGTGGGCACTGGGGATCTACGGCCAGGTGATCATGGTGAACCGCGCTGAACATCTGGTGATCGTTCAGTGGTCAACCTGGCCGCAGGCGGAGCCGTCCTTCAACGCCCAGCCGCTGGAAGCGGCGCTGATGTACAGCGCCATTGCCCGCGAGCTGCGTTAATCCCCCTGCTCCTTGCCGTTTAGCCGGCAAGGAGCGTATCGGCATTCAGCGCCAGGTGCTGCAGCAGCATGATGGTTTTAGCATCCACGATTTCTCCATCGCGGATCGCCTGCAGCGCCTGCGCCAGCGGCCACTCCAGTACTTCAATATCTTCACCTTCCGCCGCCAGCCCGCCGCCCTCGCCGTGCCGATCGTCAGCCGAGTACTCGGCGATAAAAAAGTACAGCTTTTCCGTGACCGACCCCGGGCTCATATAGGCCGTAAACACCGGTTCAATGCGGGTGACGCGAAAACCGGTCTCTTCTTGCGCTTCCGCAATAATGCGCTCTTCCGGCGAGGCGTTATCCAGTAAACCCGCCGCGGCCTCAATCAGAAAGCCGTTGTGGCCGTTGATCCACACCGGAAAACGAAACTGGCGGATCAACACCACACTCTGTTTACGGCGGTTATAGAGCAGGATCACCGCGCCGTTGCCGCGGTCGTAGGCTTCCCGGCTCTGTTCCTGCCAGCGCCCGTCCCGACGCAGCAGCTCAAAGGTATATTTTTTCAGCGTGTACCAGTTATCGGACAATAGCGTTTCGCGTACGTGGCGAACGCGGGATGCGTCAGCGTGCATGTTTTTTCCCCTCTAAGGTGACAGCTGGCAACATAACATGCATAATCGTGTACAAACAAGATCAATCGTGAAGAGAAAATTATGCTCGCCAGCCAGAGAAAACAGCAGATCCTTAAGCTCCTTGCCGCCGAAAAACAGGTGATGTCGGGAGAGCTTAGCCAGCGTTTTAAGGTCTCGGAAGACTCAATACGCCGCGATCTACGCGAACTGGCGGCGGAAGGGAAGCTACAGCGGGTCCACGGCGGCGCGCTGCCGATTTCCGCCGCTATCGCCCCGATCGAAAACAGAAAAAGCGTGCAGATGGCCTCTAAACAGGCGGTCGCGCGCCGGGCAGCAACGCTTATTCAGCCAGGACAGGTGGTCATCGTTGATGGCGGGACGACAACGGCGGCGATGATCGCCTGCTTGCCCGCCGACCTCGCCTGCACGGTGGTGACTCATAGCCCGGGGATCGCCGTGGCGCTGGTGGAGCACCCGCAGATCGAGGTGATCCTGCTGGGCGGGAAGTTGTATAAACATTCGGTGGTGGCGGTTGGCGCCGAGACGCTGACGGCGATGGCGCGAATCAACGCCGATCTGTTTTTTATGGGCGTAACCGGCGTGCATCCGCAGGCGGGCTTTACCACCGGCGATTACGAAGAGGCGGGGATCAAACGCGCGTTGGCGACCAGAGCGGCGGAAACCGTGGTGATGGTCTCCGCGGAGAAACTCAATTCCGCCTCCGCCTTTGCTATTGGCGAGCTGAATCTCGCCAGCACGCTGATCGTCGAGAGTTCACTGGACGAGGCGTTGAGCCAGCGGCTTGCACAGAGCGGCGTGGAGATTATTCAGGCGGCAGGCTAACCCGGCGTCATGCAGCACCACCGGGTTAATTCAACTGGCGTTAATTACCGCCGGAAGTACGGCGCTGCAGCTGGTCGCGCAGGTTTGGCGGCGTACCTTTGATGGTGAGCGTATCCGTTGCCGGATCCCAGAACACGCGCTCGCCGAGCAGCATCGCATCGAAGTTAATCGTCAACCCGCCGCCGCTACCGGCAAATTTAGTCAGTTGGCGCAGCGTACTGCGGTCTGCCGGGAAGCTCTCTTCCAGTTCGTAACCCTGCTCGGCGGTAAACTCCTGGAAGCTCTTTTCGCTGACGCCGGAAAGCTCTTTGGACAGCGACTCCAGTTCAATCTCTTCCCCGGCCTGCAGCTGTTCGCTGCAGTAGGCGTACACCTGCTGGCGCACGTTCTGGCGCTCGGATTTATCCAGCTGTGCGTCGGCGGCGAAGTCATCCACCGCCTGCAACAGGCCGCGGTTTTGCGCTTTGGCGTTGAGGCCTTCGCTGGCGCCGAGGAAATCCATGAAGAAGTCGGCAACTTTACGCCCCACGCGACCTTTCAGGAAGGTCAGGTAACGGGTTGATTCCGGGTTAGTTTCCCATTCGGTCAAATCGATACGCGCGACGATATCGGCGTGATTGATATCCAGATAATGGGTGGAACTAATATCCAGCTCTTCATTGACGCGCATGCTGCTCAGGTTATTGAGCACCGCGACCAGCAAATACTCAACCGCCAGGTAACGATACTGGCAAAACAGCACGATACCGCCTTCGGCAAAGGGATACTTCGCCAGCTCATCGCGCAGGCGACCGGTCGCCGCGCGGCTGAAAGGAAGAAACTCTTCTTCACCCTGTCGCTGTAAACGCAACGCCTGCGCCAGCTCGCTCTCTTCGTTAAAGAGGCCATAGGCTTTACTTTTTGCGCTATAGACACGATGCAGTTCGGCCATCATTTCCACGACCGTTGCATTTGGTTCCAGCAGTGAATCGCGCAACACCAGTTCAAGATTCTGTTCATCACGTTTGATCAACTGATGCAGGGCAATCTGGTCGATATCCAGACTCATGTTAAACTCTCCTTTTAGACCGGGCGGTATTCAACCACCGCCGGGACGACGACGCAACCGGCGCGTGCCTCTTTGATGATTGGGACTCGCCTTCCTGCGCGCTTTTGCGCCGTGGCGAAAAAATGCGGAAAAAAAGCTGCTGCTACGGTAATATGTTGCCCTTTCACGAACAAATAGATTTTGAGTTTATGCCGCAAATATCCCGCTATAGCGATGAACAGGTCGAACAGCTGCTCAGCGAGCTGACGAACGTCCTGGAAACACACAAAGCGCCGGTTGACCTGTCACTGATGGTGCTGGGCAATATGGTGACCAACCTGATCAATAGTAGCGTCGCGCCGGCGCAGCGTCAGGCGATCGCGCGTTCTTTTGCTCAGGCTCTGCAATCGTCGGTTAACGACGATCCAGCGCACTAAGGATAACGAACAACAGTATATGGTGACTCTTCGTCAGCCCTACCGAGAAAAAGTCTCCCAGATGGTCAGCTGGGGACATTGGTTCGCCCTGTTCAACATGTTGTTGGCAATGGTGCTCGGCAGTCGCTATCTTTTTGTCGCCGACTGGCCAACGACGCTTGCCGGACGGGTGTTCTCGTATGTCAGCCTCGTTGGTCACTTCAGCTTTCTGGTGTTCGCCAGCTATGTCCTGATTCTCTTCCCGCTGACCTTTATCGTCGGCTCGCAGCGGCTTATGCGCTTCCTGTCGGTTATCTTCGCCACCGCGGGGATGACGCTGCTGCTGATCGATAGCGAAGTCTTTACCCGCTTCCACCTGCACTTAAACCCGACCGTCTGGGAACTGGTGATTAACCCCGACCAGAACGAGATGGCGCGCGACTGGCAGCTGATGTTTATCAGCGTACCAATCCTCTTCCTGGTTGAGATGCTCTTCGCCACCTGGAGCTGGCAAAAGCTGCGGAGCCTGACGCGCCGCCGTCACTATGCGCGCCCGGTCGCGTGGTTTTTCTTTCTCTCTTTTATCAGCAGCCACCTGATTTATATCTGGGCGGATGCCAATTTTTATCGCCCAATCACCATGCAGCGGGCGAACTTACCGCTTTCTTACCCGATGACCGCCCGCCGCTTCCTTGAGAAACACGGTCTGCTCGACGCGCAGGATTACCAGCGCCGTCTGGTTGAGCAAGGGGCGCCCGAAGCGGTTTCGGTGCAGTACCCACTGAGTGACCTGCGCTATCGCGACCTCGGTACCGGCTACAACGTGCTGCTCATTACCGTGGATAACCTCAACTATTCACGCTTTGAGAAAAGCATGCCGCAGCTGGCCGCTTTCGCCAAAGAGAGCGTCAACTTTAGCCAGCATATGAGTTCCGGCAATAATACCGATAGCGGCATGTTTGGCCTGTTCTACGGTATTTCTCCGGGCTACATGGATGGGGTGCTCTCCGCGCGTATCCCGGCGGCGCTGATTACCGCCCTCAACCAGCAGGGTTACCAGCTGGGTCTATTCTCATCGGATGGCTTTAGCAGCCCGCTCTACCGCCAGGCGCTGTTGTCAGACTTCTCGCTGCCAGCCGCTAAAACACAGAGCGATGAGCAAACCGCCGACCAGTGGATCGGCTGGCTGGACCGCTACGCCCAGGATGAGAACCGCTGGTTCTCGTGGGTATCGCTAAACGGCACCAATATTGACAACAACGGCCAGCAGCAGAACTTTGCCCGTACCTACGGCCGCGCCGCGGGCAGCGTCGATACGCAAATCGGTCGCGTGCTGGATGCGCTGCGTAAAGCAGGCAAACTGGACAACACGGTAGTAATCGTGACCGCCGGACACGGTATGCCGCTGGATGCTAAACAGAATAAATTCGACTGGTCGCGGGCAAACCTGCAGGTGCCGCTGGTTATCCACTGGCCGGGTACGCCAGCGCAGGAAATCTCAACGCTCACGGATAACAAAGACGTGATGACGACGCTAATGCAGCGCCTGCTGCACGTGTCGACGCCGGCCAATGAGTATTCACAGGGTGAGGATCTGTTCAGCCCGGCGCGTCGCCGCAGCTGGGTTACCGCGGCCAATAGCGATACCCTTGCCATCACTACGCCAACGGTAACCGTAGTGCTCGACCACAATGGCACCTATCACACCTGGGACAGTCATGGCGAGAAGGTGAAAGATAAGAAACCACAGCTCAGCCTGCTGCTGCAGGTGCTGACGGATGAAAAACGCTTTATCGCTAACTGATTGATTAAATTTAAATC
>CABUCP010000054.1 GCA_902490055.1 uncultured Klebsiella sp.
CATGCTGCCGGAAGGTAATTGGATCACTCGCGCGCCGACTTTGCGGCGTAAAGCGATCCTGCTGGCCAAGGTGCAGGATGAGGCCGGACACGGTCTGTATCTGTATAGCGCTGCGGAAACGCTCGGCTGTGCGCGCGAGGATCTGTATCAGAAGATGCTCGACGGACAGATGAAATATTCCTCCATCTTTAACTACCCGACACTGAGCTGGGCCGATATTGGCGTGATTGGCTGGCTGGTCGATGGCGCGGCTATCGTCAACCAGGTGGCGCTGTGCCGTACCTCCTACGGCCCGTATGCCCGGGCGATGGTCAAAATCTGTAAAGAAGAGAGCTTCCATCAGCGCCAGGGTTTTGAAGCCTGTATGGCGCTGGCGCAGGGTAATGACGCGCAGCGTCAGATGCTGCAGGACGCGATCAACCGTTTCTGGTGGCCGGCGCTGATGATGTTTGGCCCCAACGATGACAACTCGCCGAACAGCGCCCGCAGCATGGCGTGGAAAATCAAACTGCACTCCAACGACGAGTTGCGTCAGCGCTTCGTCGATAACACGGTGCCGCAGGTAGAGATCCTCGGCATGACCGTACCGGATCCGGATTTGCAATTTGATGAAGCCAGCGGCCATTACCGCTTCGGCGAGATCGACTGGCAGGAATTTAATGACGTGATCAGCGGCCGCGGCATTTGCAACCACGAGCGGCTGGCCGCCAAGCGTAAGGCCTGGGAAGAGGGCGAGTGGGTACGCGAAGCCGCGCTGGCCCATGCGCAAAAACAGCAGGCCCGCAACGCGGCGTGAGGAGAGACAAATGAGCAAAGTGTATTGGCCGTTATATGAAGTGTTCGTTCGCAGCAAACAGGGGCTATCCCATCGTCACGTCGGCAGCTTGCACGCCGCCGATGATCAAATGGCGCTGGAGAACGCCCGCGACGCCTACACCCGCCGCAGCGAAGGCTGCTCGATTTGGGTGGTCAAGGCCAGCGAAATTGTTGCTTCGCAGCCGGAAGAGCGCGGCGAATTCTTCGACCCGGCGGAAAGCAAAGTCTACCGTCATCCGACTTTCTATACCGTGCCGGACGGCATGGAACATATGTGAGGCGGCGATGAATAACCACAACCCCGTAGCGACGTATGCACTGCGTCTTGGCGACAATGGCCTGGTGTTGGCCCAGCGTTTAGGCGCCTGGTGCGGACACGCCCCGGAGCTGGAGATCGATCTCGCGTTGGCGAATATCGGCCTCGACCTGCTCGGTCAGGCGCGTAACTTTTTAAGCTATGCCGCCGAACTTAACGGCAGCGGCGATGAAGACACTCTGGCCTTTTCTCGTGATGAACGCGAATTCAGCAACCTGCTGCTGGTGGAACAGCCAAACGGTAATTTTGCCGACACCATCGCCCGTCAATTCTTTATCGACGTCTGGCACGTGGCGCTGTTCAGCCGCCTGGTCGGTAGCCGCGATGCGCAACTGGCGGCCATCGCCGCCAAAGGGCTGAAAGAGGTGCGTTATCACCAGCGCTTTAGCCGTGGTTGGCTGGAGCGTCTCGGCAACGGTACCGAGCTGTCAAACCGCAAAATGCAGCAGGCGGTAGATAACCTGTGGCGTTTCACCAGCGAGCTGTTCCTTGCCGATGAACTGGATCTCAGCCTGGTGGCGCAGGGCATTGCGGTTGATCCGCGCGAACTACAGGCCGAATGGCAAAGCGCGGTGCATACCGCGCTGCTCGACGCCGGTCTCCAGGTCCCGCAGGAAGCGGCATTCCGCAGCGGTGGTAAACAAGGGCTGCACAGTGAACATCTCGGCCCGCTGCTAGCGGAAATGCAATACCTGCAGCGCGTCCATCCCGGTCAGCAGTGGTAAGTGAGGTGATTATGCAACGTCTCGCCGATATCGCTCCCGCAGAGGTTCGCACCATCTGGGGATTGTTAAGCGCCATTCCGGATCCGGAAGTGCCGGTGCTGACCATTACCGACCTCGGCATGGTCCGTAGCGTTGCGCGTCACGGCGACGGCTGGGTGATTGGCTTTACGCCGACCTACTCGGGCTGCCCGGCAACGGAGCATCTGCTGGGCGAGATCCGCGCCGTGATGAGCGAGCATGGTTATCTGCCGGTACATATTGTACTGCAGCTGGACCCGCCGTGGACCACCGACTGGATGAACCAGGAGGCCCGCGAGCGCCTGCGCCAGTACGGTATTAGCCCGCCGCAGGGACATGCCTGCCATGCGGAAATGCCCGCCGAGGTGACCTGCCCGCGCTGCGCCAGCACCCACACCACGCTGATTAGCGAATTCGGTTCTACGGCCTGTAAAGCGCTCTATCGCTGCGACAGCTGCCGCGAACCCTTTGATTACTTTAAATGTATTTGAGGTTGTCATGACGACGTTCCATTCGCTCAAGGTGGCGAGAGTCGAGCCAGAAACCCGCGATGCGGTGACCATTACTTTTGCCATTCCAGAAGCCCTGCAGGCGGAGTACTGCTTTCGTCCAGGCCAGCATCTGACGTTGAAAGCCCGCCTTGGCGGCGAAGAGCTGCGCCGCTGCTATTCCATTTGCCGAAGCCGCACGCCGGGCGAAATTAGCGTCGCGGTGAAAGCCATCGACGGCGGGCGCTTTTCACGTTTTGCCCAGCGTGATATCCAGCAAGGTATGGCGCTGGAAGTGATGGTGCCGCAGGGGCATTTCGGCTACCAGCCTCAGGCCGAACGGCAGGGGGATTATCTGGCGATTGCCGCCGGTTCCGGGATCACGCCGATGATGGCGATCATCAGCGCTACGCTTGCGACCGAACCACAAAGCCGTTTCACCCTGCTTTACGGCAACCGCAGCAGCCATAGCATGATGTTCCGCCAGGCGCTGGCCGATTTAAAAGACCGTTATCCGCAGCGCCTGCAGATTGTGCACCTGTTTAGCCAGGAATCGATGGACAGCGATCTGCTTCAGGGGCGCATTGACGGCGATAAGCTGCGCCAGCTTTCTGCCCATCTGCTGGATTTCAGCCGCTTTGATGATGCTTTTATCTGCGGCCCGGCGGTGATGATGGACGAAGCAGAAGCGACGTTGCGTGAACTCGGCGTAGCGGAGAACGCCATTCATCTCGAGCGCTTTAATACGCCGGGCGGCAGCGTTAAGCGCGCCGCCGGGGTCCAGGCGGAAGGGCGCACGGTGACGATTCGTCAGGATGGGCGAGATCGCGCGATCGCCCTCAGCGCAGAAGACGACAGCATTCTGGATGCCGCGCTGCGCCAGGGCGCCGACCTGCCGTTTGCCTGTAAAGGCGGAGTGTGCGCGACCTGTAAATGTAAGGTGCTGCGCGGCGAGGTGGCGATGGCCGCCAACTACAGCCTGGAGGCCGATGAACTGGCGGCGGGCTACGTCCTGAGCTGCCAGGCGCTGCCGACCAGCGACGACGTGGTGGTCGATTTTGACGCGCGGGGGATGGCATGAGTGAACTCCTGATTCAGCGCCATGGCCGCGTGCTGCAGCTGACCCTAAACCGCCCTCAGGCGCGCAACGCCCTTAATAATGCCTTATTAAGTCAGATTGCCGACGTGCTGGAAGCGGCGGCGGTTGATGCCAGCGTCAGCGTCTGCGTCATCAGCGGCAACCCGCGTTTTTTCGCCGCCGGGGCTGACCTTAACGAAATGGCGGAAAAAGATCTTCCGGCCACGCTGGATGATATCCGCCCGCGGCTGTGGGCGAGAATCGACGCCTTCAGCAAGCCGTTGATTGCATCGGTCAACGGCTATGCGCTTGGCGCCGGCTGCGAGCTGGCGCTGCTCTGCGATGTGATTGTCGCCGGCGACAACGCCCGCTTCGGGCTGCCGGAAATTACCCTTGGCATTATGCCGGGCGCGGGCGGTACCCAGCGGCTGATCCGCAGCGTCGGTAAAGCGTTGGCCAGCCGAATGGTGCTGAGCGGCGAAAGTATTGACGCGCGCCAGGCGCAGCAGGCTGGTCTGGTCAGCGATGTCCATCCTGCGGGTTTAACCGATGAGTACGCCCTGAAACTGGCTGCCACGATAGCCCGCCATTCACCGCTGGCGCTACGGGCGGCAAAGCAATCTCTACGCCTTTCGCAGGAGGTGAGCCTACAGGCCGGTCTGCAGCAGGAGCGACAGCTATTTAGCCTGCTGAGCGCCACCGAAGACCGCCGTGAAGGTATCGACGCCTTTTTACACAAACGTACCCCGGAATTTAAAGGACGCTAATTGTGGAAGCTTTCATTCTCAGCGCAGTGGAACAGGGCGTGATGACCATTACCCTCAATCGCCCGGACCGCCTGAACAGTTTTAACGACCTGATGCATCAGCAGCTGGCGGAATGTATCAAGCAGGCCGAGCGCGACGATAGCGTGCGCTGCTTATTGATTACCGGCGCCGGCCGCGGCTTTTGCGCCGGGCAGGATTTGAATGACCGTAACGTCGACCCGAGCGGCCCGCCGCCGGACCTCGGCCAGTCGGTAGAACGTTTTTATAATCCGCTGGTCCGTCGACTGGCTGCGCTGCCGAAACCGGTTATCTGCGCGGTCAACGGCGTGGCCGCCGGCGCCGGCGCGACGCTGGCGCTGGGCTGCGATATCGTGCTGGCTGCGCGGTCGGCCAAATTTGTGATGGCGTTTAGTAAGCTCGGCCTGGTGCCGGACTGCGGCGGCAGCTGGTTCCTGCCGCGGGTAGCCGGTCGCGCTCGGGCCATGGGGCTGGCATTGCTGGGCGATAGCCTCAGCGCTGAACAGGCCGCGCAGTGGGGGATTATCTGGCAACTGGTGGAAGATGCCGAACTGGCGGATACCAGCCTGCAGCTGGCGCGGCATCTGGCGGCGCAGCCGACCTTCGGACTCGGGCTGATTAAAAAAGCGCTGCTGGCCTCGGAAACGAATAGCCTCGACGCGCAGCTGGATCTGGAACGCGATTATCAGCGCCTGGCCGGGCGCAGCGCTGACTATCGCGAAGGGGTCAGCGCGTTTCTGGCCAAGCGTCCACCACAGTTCAGCGGGAAATAGACCATGACGAGATCCTTAGCCACCGTGGCGGTGATCGGTAGCGGCACTATGGGTGCCGGTATTGCCGAAGTGGCCGCCGCCGCCGGGCATCAGGTCCTGATTTACGACATTGCCCCTGAGGCAATTGTTCGGGCGATCGACGGCATCGCCCGGCGTCTGGCCTCGCGCGTCAGCCGCGGAAAACTGACGGCCGGGCAGGCCGATACGCTGCTGGCGCGCCTGCATCCGGCGCATGATTTAGCGGCGCTGGCCGACGCGAATCTGGTTATTGAAGCAGCGTCTGAACGGCTGGAGATTAAAACGGCGCTCTTCGCCCGGTTGGCTGAGATCTGCGCGCCGTCCACGCTGCTGACCAGCAATACCTCTTCAATTTCGATTACCGCCATTGCCGCTGGGGTAAAGCACCCCGAGCGCGTAGCCGGGCTGCACTTCTTTAATCCGGCGCCGGTTATGAAGCTGGTTGAGGTGGTCAGCGGGCTGGTGACTTCCGCTGAAGTGGTGGAACAGCTGTGCCAGTGCGTGAGCGGCTGGGGAAAGCAGCCGGTTCGCTGTCGCTCAACGCCCGGGTTTATCGTTAACCGCGTGGCGCGCCCGTTCTATGCCGAAGCGTGGCGCGCACTGGAAGAGCAGGTTGCCGCCGCTGAGGTTATCGACGCCGCCCTGCGTGACGGCGGCGGGTTCCCGATGGGGCCGCTGGCGCTGACCGACCTGATTGGTCAGGACGTCAATTTCGCCGTGACCTGTTCGGTATTCAACGCCTTCTGGCAGGACCGCCGCTACCTACCATCGCTACTGCAGCAGGAGCTGGCGCTGGCTGGCCGTCTCGGTAAAAAGAGCGGACATGGCGTCTACCGCTGGCCCGCAGAGAGACAAGCGGAAGCGGCGCTGCCGATGGTGGCGTCAGGCGCAAAAACCGTCATCGCAAAAGGTGACGGTGTCACAGAATTAGATGAGATCTTGTTGCTGGAGACCAGCGGCGAGACCGCGCTGGCGCTAAGCCAGCGGCATGGCCGCCCGGTGGTGGTATATGACCTCTGCGCGGGCGATACGGTTACGCTGGCCGCGGCGGTAACGAATACCTCTGCGGCGACCGACAAGGCGGTGCATTACTTCCAGCAGCAGGGTAAGAAGGTGCTGCAAATTGCCGATTACCCCGGCCTGCTGGTGTGGCGCACGGTAGCAATGTTGGTTAATGAAGCGCTGGATGCGCTGCAAAAAGGGGTCGCCAGCGCGGAAGATATCGATACCGCGATGCGTCTTGGCGTCAACTATCCGCAAGGCCCGCTGGCATGGGGCGAACAGCTAGGCTGGCAACGCGTGCTGCATCTGCTGGAAAACCTACAACAACATTATGGCGAAGAACGCTATCGCCCGAGTTCCCTGCTGCGCCAGAAGGCGCTGATGGAGAAGCACCATGAGCAATGATGCCTGGCGCAACGCGCGCGCAATGTACGAAAAAGATACCTGCGCCAAAACGCTGGGTATCGAGCTTATCGAAATGGATGAAGGCTTTGCGCAGATGACCATGACCGTCTCGCCGAGCATGCTCAACGGTCATCAGACCTGCCATGGCGGCCAGCTGTTTTCTCTGGCCGATACCGCTTTCGCCTATGCCTGTAACAGCCAGGGGTTGGCGGCGGTGGCCTCGGCGGCCAGTATTGATTTTCTGCGCCCGGCATTTGCCGGCGACAGGCTGGTCGCCACCGCCAGGGTCAAACAGCAGGGCAAATTAACCGGCGTCTACGACATTGAAATTGTTAATCAACAGCAAAAAATTGTGGCCCTGTTTCGCGGCAAATCGCACCGCATCGGCGGCACAATCACAGGAGAAGTGTAATGCGCGACGCCTTTATTTGTGACGGGATCCGCACGCCGATTGGCCGTTACGGCGGAGCGCTGGCCAGCGTTCGCGCCGACGACCTGGCGGCTATTCCGCTGCGTGAACTGCTGAGCCGTAACCCCAAGCTCGACCCGGCAGCGATTGATGATGTGATTTTTGGCTGTGCTAACCAGGCGGGCGAAGACAACCGCAACGTGGCGCATATGGCGACGTTGCTGGCTGGTTATCCGCATAGCGTGCCGGGCACGACGATTAACCGTCTGTGCGGCTCCGGTCTGGACGCAATTGGTTTTGCCGCCCGGGCGATTAAAGCGGGTGATGCCGATTTGCTAATAGCCGGCGGCGTGGAGTCGATGTCGCGCGCGCCGTTCGTGATGGGAAAGGCCAGCGCGCCGTACCAGCGTCAGGCGGAATTGTTTGATACCACTATCGGCTGGCGTTTTGTGAACCCGCTCATGGCGCAGCAATTTGGTACTGACAGCATGCCGGAAACGGCAGAGAATGTAGCTGAATTGTTAAATATTAGCCGCGCCGATCAGGACGCGTTTGCCTGGCGCAGCCAGCAGCGTACGGCGCAGGCTCAGCGTGACGGCATTTTGGCGCAGGAGATTGTGCCGGTGCAGATCATCGGCAAGAAAGGGGCGGTCAGCGCGGTGCGCGATGATGAGCATCCGCGCGCGGAGACGACGCTTGAACAGCTCGCGCAGCTGAAAACGCCGTTCCGTAAAGGCGGGGTGATTACGGCGGGCAACGCTTCCGGCGTCAACGATGGCGCCGCGGCGCTGATTATCGCCAGCGAACAGCAGGCCAACCTGCAGGGGCTAACCCCGCGCGCGCGTATTGTCGCCATGGCCACCGCTGGCGTCGAGCCGCGACTGATGGGGTTAGGGCCGGTACCGGCGGTACGCAAAGTGCTGGAGCGGGCGGGACTGAATATTAACGATATGGATCTGATTGAGCTGAATGAGGCCTTCGCCGCACAGGCGCTGGGCGTGCTCAGACAGCTTGGCGTGGCGGACGATGCGGCGCATGTGAATCCCAACGGCGGCGCCATCGCTTTAGGCCATCCGTTGGGCATGAGCGGCGCGCGACTGGCGCTAAGCGCCAGCCTGGAGCTGCAACGCCGCGGCGGGCGCTATGCGCTGTGTACTATGTGTATTGGCGTGGGTCAGGGCATTGCCATGATCCTCGAGCGAGTGTGAGCTAATTGACCTGCGAGTACCCTAAAATGATAACTACTACAAAATTAGATCCGATTGAAACCGCATCGCGTGATGAACTGCAGGCCCTGCAAACCCAGCGCCTGAAATGGACGCTGAAACATGCGTATGAAAATGTGCCGATGTATCGCCGTAAATTCGACGCCGCGGGCGTGCACCCTGACGATTTCCGGGAACTGAGCGACCTGAAAAAATTCCCGTGCACCACCAAACAAGATCTGCGCGACAACTATCCGTTCGATACCTTCGCGGTGCCGATGGAGCAAGTGGTGCGCATTCACGCTTCGTCCGGCACTACCGGTAAACCGACGGTGGTGGGCTATACGCAAAACGATATTGATAACTGGGCCAATATTGTCGCCCGTTCGCTGCGCGCCGCCGGCGGTTCGGCGAAAGATAAAATTCACGTCGCCTACGGCTACGGCCTGTTTACCGGCGGCCTCGGCGCGCATTACGGCGCGGAACGTCTTGGCGCGACGGTGATCCCGATGTCCGGCGGTCAGACCGAGAAGCAGGCGCAGCTGATCCGTGATTTCCAGCCGGACATGATTATGGTGACGCCGTCCTACTGTCTGAATCTGATTGAAGAGCTGGAACGCCAGATGGGCGGTGACGCGCGCGGTTGCTCATTACGCGTCGGCGTGTTTGGCGCCGAGCCGTGGACGCTGGCGATGCGCGCGGAGATCGAGCGCCGCCTGGGAATCACCGCGCTGGACATTTACGGCCTGTCGGAAGTGATGGGGCCGGGAGTGGCGATGGAGTGTCTGGAGACCGTCGACGGCCCGACCATCTGGGAAGATCACTTCTTCCCGGAAATCGTCAACCCGGACGACGGCACGCCGCTGGACGATGGCGAACATGGCGAATTGCTATTCACCACGCTCACCAAAGAAGCGTTGCCGGTGATCCGCTACCGCACCCGCGACCTGACGCGCCTGCTGCCGGGAACCGCGCGCACTATGCGCCGCATGGATCGTATCAGCGGTCGCAGCGACGATATGCTGATTATCCGCGGGGTTAACGTTTTCCCGTCGCAGCTAGAAGAAGAAATTCTCAAGTTTGAACACCTGGCGCCGCATTATCAGCTGGAAGTGAACCGCCGCGGCCATCTGGATTCGCTGGCGATCCGCGTTGAGTTGAAAGAGAGTGGGCTGGCGTTGAGCCACGAGCAGCGCTGTCAAATCTGCCACCAGCTGCGCCACCGCATTAAATCGATGGTCGGAATTTCTACCGATATTACTATCGTCAACTGCGGCAGTATTCCGCGCTCTGAAGGAAAAGCGTGTCGGGTCTTCGACCTGCGCAAAGCGGTGGTCAGCGGTTAATTGGTCGCCCGGCTGAGGCGTTTACGCCGTAAGCCGGGGAATTTCCTGTGCTATGATTCATAAAGGAAAAATATAACAACAGAATGAATCAGATGAGTAAACTCGACGCCTTTATTCAACAGGCCGTGACGGCGACGCCGATCAGCGGTACCTCGCTTATCGCCTCGCTGTACGGCGATGCCTTATTACAACGCGGTGGCGAAGTCTGGCTGGGCAGCGTCGCGGCGCTGCTGGAAGGTTTAGGCTTCGGCGAGCGCTTCGTACGCACCGCGCTATTTCGCCTCAATAAAGAAGAGTGGCTTGACGTGGTTCGTATCGGCCGCCGTAGCTTCTACCGACTGAGTGACAAAGGCCTGCGCCTGACCCGTCGCGCTGAACATAAAATCTATCGCGCAAACGCGCCGGAATGGGATGGTACCTGGCTGCTGCTGCTCTCCGAAGGGTTAGAGAAAAACCTGCTGGCGGAAGTGAAAAAACAGCTCCTGTGGCAGGGATTTGGCGCGCTGGCGCCGAGTTTATTGGCCTCGCCGTCGCAAAAGCTGGCGGACGTGCAATCGCTACTGCATGAAGCCGGCGTGGCCGAAAATGTGATCTGTTTTGAGGCGCACTCGCCGCTGGCGCTCTCGAGGGCGGCGCTGCGCGACCGGGTCGAAGAGTGCTGGCATCTCACTGTACAAAATGAGATGTATGAGTCGTTTATCTCGCTATTCCGCCCGTTATTGCCGCTGCTGCGCGATGGCGAGCCGGAAGAACTAACGCCGGAGCGCTGTTTCCAGATCCAACTGTTGCTGATTCATTTTTATCGCCGGGTAGTGCTAAAAGACCCGCTCCTGCCGGAAGAACTGTTGCCCGCACACTGGGCCGGGCAAACCGCCCGTCAACTGTGTATCAACATTTATCAACGTGTCACGCCCGGCGCGCTGGCGTTTGTCGGCGAGAAAGGCGAAAGCTCGGTTGGCGAGCTTCCTGCGCCGGGGCCGCTTTATTTTCAACGTTTCGGCGGTCTGCCGAACGTCTAAGGAGATTGCATGCCGATTTATCAGATTGATGGATTGACCCCGGTGGTACCGGATGAGAGCTATGTCCACCCGACGGCGGTGTTAATTGGCGATGTGATCCTCGGTAAAGGGGTCTACGTTGGCCCCAACGCCAGTCTGCGCGGCGACTTTGGTCGCATTGTGGTGAAAGATGGGGCGAATATTCAGGATAACTGCGTGATGCACGGCTTCCCCGGCCAGGATACGGTAGTGGAAGAGGAGGGCCACATTGGCCACGGCGCGATCCTACATGGCTGTGTGATCGGCCGCAATGCGCTGGTGGGGATGAGCGCGGTGATCATCGACGGCGCGGTGATTGGTGAAAATAGTATCGTCGGCGCTTCGGCATTCGTGAAAGCAAAAGCGGAAATGCCGGCTAATCATTTGATTATCGGTAGTCCGGCGAAAGCGATCCGCGCCCTCAGCGAACAGGAGCTGGAGTGGAAAAAACACGGCACACGCGAATATCAGGTGCTGGTAGAGCGCTGCAAGCAATCACTGCATCAAGTCGAACCATTGAAGGAGATGGAAGAAGGGCGTAAAAGACTGGAGTTTGACGAGAATTTGCGGCCAAAATCGTAAAATTGAAGATAAAAATAAACCTCCCGCAGATGCGGGAGGTTGGTGTCATCAGGCGGCAACGACGCTGTCGATGGCTGCTTTAGCGTCGGACTGCGCTTTCGCTGCCACTTCCGGGCCGTAGGCAATGCCTTCAGCGAACACGAAGTTCACGTCGGTAATGCCGATGAAGCCGAGGAAGGTGGACAGGTACGGGGTCACCAGGTCGGTTGGGGTGTCTTTATGGATACCGCCACGGCTGGTCAGAACGACGGCGCGTTTACCGGTGACCAGGCCTTCCGGGCCTTTCTCGGTGTAACGGAAGGTCACACCAGCGCGGGCAACGAGGTCAA
>CABUCP010000055.1 GCA_902490055.1 uncultured Klebsiella sp.
CTTTTAATCTCCAGGCTGAAGCCCGCGCTTATGTCGATACGCTGATTGAGATGTACCAGACCTGCCCGTCGTTGTGCAGTCCAGCGGCAGTTGAGGCCTGAAGCCGGGGGCGTAAATAAAGGTAAATTTTCCTTATCTCTCCCGCTATTCGTGCGCGGGGAGAAGTGCTATTCTGCGCGCTGCGACGATCCCCGGTATTCTCCGGCATTTGCAACCATTCATGTTAATACTATGCAGCACACTAATCGTTGGCTTCATGCCATTTCCGCTATTGTCTTTGCACTAATCCTTATTGTGGGCTCTTTGAGCTTCAGTCAGGCTCAGGCTTCAGATTTACCTGACCGTTCTGATGTTCAAAGCCAGCTCACCACGCTTAATAAGCAAAAAGAACTCACGCCACAGGAAAAATTAGTTCAGCAGGACCTGACCCAGACTTTAGAAACGCTGGATAAGATTGAGCGTATAAAGTCGGAGACCGTTCAACTGCGTCAGCAGGTTGAACAGGCGCCGGCAAAAATGCGCCAGGCGGTAAACAGCCTTAATGCATTGAGCGATGTGCCTGACGACGACGTCACGCGTAAAACGCTAAGCACGCTGTCGCTGCGCCAGCTTGAAGCCCGCGTCTCGCAGGCGCTGGACGATCTGCAGAATGCGCAAAACGATCTGGCGACCTACAACAGCCAACTGGTGTCGCTGCAGACCCAGCCGGAGCGCGTGCAAAACGCAATGTATTCCGCCTCCCAGCAGTTGCAGCAAATTCGCAACCGCCTGAATGGCACCGCGCCGGGCGAAGAGGCCCTGCGTCCGACTCAACAAGGTTTGCTGCTGGCGCAGCAGGCGCTGTTGAACGCGGAAATCGAACAGCAGCGTAAGAGCCTGGAGGGCAACACCGTTCTTCAGGATACGCTACAGAAACAACGCGATTACGTCACCGCCAACAGCAACCGGCTTGAGCACCAGCTGCAGCTGCTGCAGGAAGCGGTTAACAACAAGCGCCTGACGCTAACCGAGAAAACCGCGCAGGAAGCGGTTTCCCCGGATGAAACTACCCGTATCCAGAATAACCCGCTGGTGAAGCAGGAGCTTGAGATTAACCATCAGCTTAGCGAGAAGCTGATTCAGGCGACGGAAAACGGCAACCAGCTGGTACAGCGCAATATCAGGGTCAAAAACTGGCTCGACCGCGCGCTGCAATCGGAACGCGATATTAAAGAACAGATTTCGGTGCTCAAGGGCAGTCTGCTGCTGTCGCGTATTCTTTACCAGCAGCAGCAGACGCTGCCGTCGGCGGATGAGCTGCAGGATATGACCAACCGCATTGCCGACCTGCGCCTCGAGCAGTTTGAGGTCAATCAGCAGCGCGACGCCCTGTTCCAGAGCGATACCTTCGTCGCCAAAATAGAAGAGGGCCACAGCAGCGACGTGACGCCGGAAGTCCACGATGCGCTGCTGGAAGTGGTCGATATGCGTCGTGAGTTGCTTGACCAATTCAACAAACAGTTGGGTAACCAACTGATGATGGCCATTAACCTGCAGATTAACCAGCAGCAGTTGATGAGCGTCTCCAGCAACCTGAAGTCGATCCTGACCCAGCAGATTTTCTGGGTGAACAGCAATAAGCCGATGGACTGGGAGTGGATCAAAGCCTTCCCGGAAGCGCTGAAAGGCCAGTTCAAATCGATGAAGATTACCGTCAACTGGGAAAAAGCCTGGCCGGCGGTATTTATCGCCTTTCTTGCCGGGCTGCCGCTGCTGCTGATAGCCGGGCTGATCCGCTGGCGTTTGCAGTGGCTGCGTGATTACCAGACAAAACTGGCTTCTCAGGTAGGTCAATTACGTAACGATACGCAGCTGAATACGCCGAAAGCGATCTTTATCGACCTGATTAGAGCGCTGCCGGTGGTGCTGCTGATTCTGGCAGTCGGGCTGATCCTGCTGACGATGCAGCTGAACGTCAGCAATTTGCTGTGGGCTTACAGTAAAAAGCTGGCGGTATTCTGGCTGGTGTTCGGCCTGTGCTGGAAGGTGCTGGAAAAAGACGGCGTGGCGGTGAAGCATTTTAATATGTCGCCGCAATTAACCAGCCACTGGCGGCGGCAGATTGTTCGCGTCAGTCTGGCGCTGCTGCCGCTGAACTTCTGGTCGGTGGTTTCCGAACTGTCGCCGCTGAATCTGATGGATGACGTTCTGGGGCAGTTCGTTATTTTCGTCAACCTGATGCTGATTGCGGTACTGGTATGGCCGATGTGCCGCGAAAGCTGGCGTGACAAAGAGTCGCACAGTTTGCGGCTACTGACGGTGACCGTGCTGTCGATTGTTCCCGTTGCGCTGATGGTGCTCACGGCAACCGGCTATTTCTATACCACGTTGCGTCTGGCGGGCCGTTGGATTGAGACCGTCTATCTGGTGATGATGTGGAACCTGCTGTATCAGACCGTGCTGCGCGGCCTGAGCGTGGCGGCGCGGCGTATTGCCTGGCGTCGTGCGCTGGCGCGCCGTCAGCATCTGGTGAAGGAAGGGGCGGAAGGCGCCGAGCCGCAGGAAGAACCGACAATCGCCCTCGAGCAGGTTAACCAGCAGACGCTGCGTATCACCATGCTGGTGATGGTGGCGCTGTTCGCGGTGATGTTCTGGGCGATTTGGTCCGATTTAATAACCGTCTTCGCCTATCTCGACAGCATCACGCTTTGGCACTATAACGGCAGCGAAGCCGGCGCCGCGGTGGTGAAAAGCGTCACCATGGGCAGCCTGCTGTTTGCGATAGTGGCCTCAATGGTCGCCTGGGCGTTAATCCGTAACTTGCCCGGTCTGCTGGAAGTGCTGGTGCTGTCGCGGCTCAATATGCGGCAGGGCGCTTCCTATGCCATCACCACTATCCTCAACTACGCGATTATCGCCATCAGCGCCATGACGGTATTCGGCTCGTTGGGGGTCTCGTGGGATAAACTGCAATGGCTGGCGGCGGCGCTGTCGGTTGGTTTAGGTTTTGGCCTGCAGGAGATCTTCGGTAACTTCGTCTCCGGCCTGATCATTCTCTTTGAACGCCCGGTGCGCATCGGCGATACGGTAACGATCGGCACCTTCTCCGGTACCGTCAGTCGGATCCGTATTCGTGCGACGACGATCACCGACTTCGATCGCAAAGAGGTGATCATCCCCAACAAAGCCTTCGTGACCGAACGCCTGATTAACTGGTCGCTCTCCGATACCGTTACTCGCGTGGTGATCCGCCTCGGCGTGGCTTATGGCTCCGATCTCGATAAGGTGAAAGAGGTGTTGTTACAGGCGGCGCATGAGCATCCGAAAGTGATGCAGGATCCTGCGCCGTCGGTCTTCTTCACCACCTTTGGCGCCAGCACCCTCGATCACGAGCTCCGTTTGTACGTGCGTGAGCTGCGCGATCGCAGCTACGCGGTGGACGAACTTAACCGTTCTATCGACCGCTTGTGCCGGGAAAACAATATTGATATTGCCTTTAACCAGTTGGAAGTTCATCTGCGTAATGAGAAGGGTGATGAAGTCACGGAAGTGAAGCGTGACAATAAAGGGGATGATGCGGCATCGACCGTCGCGTAATCGCTAATCGGGGCGGCTCAGGCCGCCTCGATGCATTTTATTCGTCTGCGGCGGGTGAATCCGCCGGCGCCTTTTTCAGCTTATTTTCGTAATCGCGCTTAATAATATCCAGCGCGCCGAGTACCGTCTTCGCGCTGACCTGGTTTTCCTCCAGCAGCATAATGAGATCGACGGCCAGCTTGACCTCGTCCGGGGCATTTTTCAGCGACATAGCTCTCTCCTGTTAACGCGTTAAACGCGCCAGTACATTCTCAATTTTTTCCAGCGCATCGCGGCAGCGGGCCAGCCGACCGGCGTAAGCGTCGACTTCTTTCGCCAGTCGTTGCTGGTCGACGAGCGTTGTCGCCTGCGCCAGCTGGCGTTGGCGATCGTTGCGCATTGCCAGTAGGCGGCGTTCATATTCCTGGTGCTGTAAGCGGCGACGCTGCCAGCGGTTCAGCGCCGGCGAGGCGCTATCCCAACTGCGCAGCGACCAGGTTGCCGTTTCGCGGCTAATAGCGGCAATCTGGGCGACCAGCCGCTCGGCCAGCCAGGCCACCTGCGGCAGCTGCTGGTGCTCTACCGCCTGCTGTAGTTCAGCGAAATTACGCTCGGCTTCGTCGAGGTAAGCGCGCATCTGCGTGTCGCGGGTACGGAACAGCTGGCGATCGAAACGCGGGCTCAGCGTGGCGTGATTCGCCAGCGGCGCTACCTGGGCCGCCAGTTCGGCCAGCTGGTTTTTCAGCGTTTGTAAAAGCCGGGTTGTTTTCAAAGAACTCCTCCATGCCCTATGCAGCAACTGTGCTACAGTAGCGACATCTATTGATAACGATTCGCATTATGCCACGTATTATTTTAATCATCATTGGCTGGCTGGCGGTAGTCCTCGGGACGCTGGGCGTCTTTTTACCGCTGCTCCCCACGACGCCGTTTATTTTGCTTGCCGCCTGGTGTTTTGCCCGCTCGTCGCCGCGCTTTCACCACTGGCTACTGTATCGCTCATGGTTTGGCGGCTATCTTCGCCACTGGCAGCAGTATCGCGCAATGCCGCCGGGGGCCAAGCCGCGTGCGATTATCATGATTTTGCTGACCTTTGCCATTTCGCTATGGCTGGTTAAGCTTATGTGGGTGCGCATCCTGCTGCTGGTTATTTTGACCTGCCTGCTGGTGTTTATGTGGCGCATCCCGGTGGTTGATGCAAAGCAACAAAAGCACTGATGCGCAATAATGCCTGTTGCAATTGTTGCCGACAGCCAGTAAATTCTGGCGTTTTCGAGCGCGGGTAAGCCTGGTCAAAGGTTAAACAAATGTTTCTTTGGCTCATTTTGCACGCCCGTGGGTAACACCGTTTCAATCAGGCATAAACTTATGACCGCAACTGCACAGCAGCTTGAATATCTGAAGAACAGCATCCAAAGCGTCCAGGATTATCCGAAGCCGGGCATCCTTTTCCGCGATGTCACCAGCTTGCTGGAAGACCCGAAAGCCTACGCGCTTAGCATTGAATTGCTGACCGAGCGTTATAAAAACGCGGGCATCACCAAAGTGGTGGGCACCGAAGCGCGTGGTTTCCTGTTCGGCGCACCGGTTGCGCTGGCGCTGGGCGTTGGCTTTGTTCCGGTACGTAAGCCGCGCAAGTTGCCGCGTGAAACCATCGCCGAAAGCTATGAGCTTGAATATGGTACCGATCAGCTGGAAATCCACGTTGACGCCATCAAAGCAGGCGATAAAGTGCTGGTGGTTGATGACCTGCTGGCGACCGGCGGCACCATTGATGCGACCGTGAAGTTGATTCGTCGCCTGGGCGGCGAAGTACACGACGCCGCTTTTGTCATCAATCTGTTTGACCTGGGCGGTGAGCAGCGCCTGGAAAAACTGGGGATCAACTGCTTTAGTCTGGTTCCTTTCCCGGGCCACTAAGCAAATCCCGACACATAGCCTCGCCGATCCGGCGGGGCTGTGATAGCATGACCCCTCGAAAATTCACCTTCCAGCGTTTCAGAGCCAGCCCATGAGTTATCAGGTCTTAGCCCGTAAATGGCGCCCACAAACCTTTGCTGACGTCGTCGGCCAGGAACATGTGCTGACCGCACTGGCGAACGGCTTATCGTTAGGGCGCATCCATCACGCATATCTCTTTTCCGGCACGCGCGGGGTAGGGAAAACCTCTATCGCCCGTCTGTTGGCGAAAGGGTTAAACTGCGAAAGCGGTATTACCGCGACGCCGTGCGGCGTTTGCGATAACTGTCGCGAAATAGAACAAGGCCGCTTTGTCGATCTGATTGAGATCGATGCTGCTTCGCGCACCAAAGTTGAAGATACCCGCGATCTGCTGGACAATGTGCAGTACGCGCCGGCGCGCGGCCGCTTCAAGGTCTACCTGATCGATGAAGTGCATATGCTGTCGCGCCACAGCTTCAACGCGTTATTAAAAACGCTGGAGGAGCCGCCTGCGCACGTTAAATTCCTGCTGGCGACCACCGATCCGCAAAAGCTGCCGGTAACGATATTGTCCCGCTGCCTGCAGTTCCACCTGAAGGCGCTGGATGTCGAACAGATCCGCCATCAGCTTGAGCACATCCTGGGCGAAGAGCAAATCGCTTTTGAGCCGCGCGCGCTGCAGTTACTGTCACGCGCCGCGGACGGCAGCCTGCGCGATGCGTTAAGCCTCACCGATCAGGCGATCGCCAGCGGTGAGGGCAGTTTAACCGCGCAGTCCGTCAGCGAAATGCTCGGCACCCTCGACGACGATCAGGCACTATCCTTAATAGAAGCGCTGGTGGCTGCCGACGGCGAACGCGTGATGGCGGGCGTCAGCGACGCCGCCGCGCGCGGCGTTGAGTGGGAAGCGCTGCTAGTGGAAATGCAAAGCCTGCTGCACCGTATCGCGATGGTTCAGCTTTCGCCATCGGCGCTGGGAGCGGATATGGCCGCCGTCGAGCTGCGGATGCGCGAACTGGCGCGTACCGTACCGCCGAGCGACGTCCAGCTTTACTACCAGACGCTGCTAATTGGCCGCAAAGAGCTGCCGTATGCGCCGGATCGGCGTATGGGCGTCGAAATGACGCTGCTGCGCGCGCTGGCCTTCCATCCGCGCCAGCCGTTGCCGGAGCCGGAAGCGAAGCCCGCGCAGGTCGCTGCGCCAGCGCCGCTGCAGCCCTCCGCGCCGGTAGCTCCGCAGCCTGCGCAACAGCCGCCGCAGAATCTACCGCCGAGTACCAGCCAGGTGCTGGCGGCGCGTAGTCGGCTGCAGCGTACCCCGGGAGCAACCACCCCAAAAAAGAGTGAACCGGCAGCCGCATCCCGCGCGCGGCCGGTGAATAACGCTGCGCTGGAACGACTGAGTTCGATTACCGAGCGCGTACAGGCTCGTCCGGCCGCAGCTGCGCTTGAGCAGGCCCCGGCGAAGAAAGAGGCATACCGCTGGAAATCGACAGCCCCGATTGAAGAGGTCAAAGTCGAAGTCGCCACGCCGAAGGCGCTGAAAAAAGCGCTGGAGCATGAAAAAACGCCGGAGCTGGCGGCGAAACTTGCCGTCGAAGCGGTCGAGCGCGATAGTTGGGCGGCGGAAGTGAGCCAACTGGCGGTGCCGAAACTGGTTGAACAGGTGGCGCTTAACGCCTGGAAAGAGCAAGACGGCAATCGCGTCTGCCTGCATCTGCGCCCGAGCCAGCGGCATCTGAACTCGGCCGGTGCGCAACAAAAGCTGGCTGAAGCGCTGGGTGTGTTGTACGGTGCGCCAGTTGAATTGACTATCGTTGAAGACGATAATTCGGCGATGCGCACGCCGCTGGAGTGGCGGCAGGCAATTTATGAAGAAAAGCTCGCGCAGGCGCGCGAAGCGATTATTGCGGATAACAACATCCAGACCCTGCGGAGATTTTTCGATGCTGACCTGGATGAAGAGAGTATCCGCCCCATTTGATCGCCAGTTCGACTGGCGTTCAGCACCCTTAACGATGACTTACTGAGAGAGAAGCCTATGTTTGGTGGAAAAGGCGGTCTGGGTAACCTGATGAAACAGGCCCAGCAGATGCAAGACAAAATGCAGAAAATGCAGGAAGAGATCGCGCAACTGGAAGTGACCGGTGAGTCCGGCGCGGGTCTGGTTAAAGTGACCATCAACGGCGCGCACAACTGCCGTCGCGTGGAAATCGACCCAAGCCTGCTGGAAGACGACAAAGACATGCTGGAAGACCTGGTGGCCGCCGCGTTCAACGACGCCGCGCGCCGCATTGAAGAGACCCAGAAAGAGAAAATGGCCTCTGTGTCTTCCGGCATGCAGCTGCCGCCAGGCTTCAAGATGCCGTTCTGATGCAAACCAGCCCGCTGTTAACTCAGCTGATGGAAGCGCTGCGCTGTCTGCCGGGCGTTGGCCCGAAGTCGGCGCAGCGCATGGCGTTTACCCTGCTGCAGCGCGATCGCAGCGGTGGTATGCGCCTGGCGCAGGCGCTGACGCGCGCGATGTCGGAAATCGGCCACTGCGCCGATTGCCGCACCTTCACCGAGCAGGAGGTGTGCAACATCTGCAGTAATCCGCGTCGCCAGGAAAACGGCCAGATTTGCGTGGTGGAGAGCCCGGCGGACATCTACGCCATTGAGCAGACCGGGCAGTATTCCGGCCGCTATTTCGTGCTGATGGGCCACCTTTCGCCGCTGGACGGCATCGGGCCTGATGACATCGGGCTCGATCGTCTCGAACAGCGTCTCAAAACTGAGTCGATCACCGAGGTGATCCTCGCCACCAACCCAACCGTTGAGGGCGAGGCGACGGCTAACTATATCGCTGAGCTGTGCGCGGAGTCAGGTGTTGACGCCAGCCGTATCGCCCACGGCGTACCGGTTGGCGGTGAGCTGGAAATGGTCGATGGCACTACGCTGTCCCATTCTCTGGCCGGTCGTCACAAGATTATTTTCTGAACAAATGGAGGCGACATTCGCCGCCTCCGCTTGAAAAATCCCACGCTTATCCCCATCTCCTCCCCAACACGTTATTTCCATTAATAATAAATGGCATTGTTGAGGTCGACTTACATGAAAGGACAAGAAACCCGTGGTTTCCAGTCAGAAGTGAAACAGCTTCTGCACCTGATGATCCATTCTCTTTATTCCAACAAAGAAATTTTCCTGCGCGAGCTCATCTCCAACGCCTCGGATGCGGCGGATAAGCTGCGTTTCCGCGCGTTGTCCCAGCCGGATCTGTATGAAGGCGACGGCGAGCTGCGCGTACGCGTGTCGTTCGATACCGACAACCGTACGCTGACCATCGCCGATAACGGCATTGGGATGAACCGTGATGAGGTTATTGACCATCTCGGCACGATCGCCAAATCCGGTACCAAAGCGTTCCTCGAATCGATGGGTTCCGATCAGGCGAAAGACAGTCAGCTGATTGGCCAGTTCGGCGTGGGCTTCTACTCCGCTTTTATCGTTGCCGACAAGGTCACCGTGCGTACCCGCGCGGCGGGCGACAAACCTGAGAACGGCGTATTCTGGGAATCTGCCGGCGAAGGTGAATATACCGTTGCCGATATCACCAAAGCCGATCGTGGGACCGAAATTACGCTGCATCTGCGCGAAGGCGAGGACGATTTCCTCAACGACTGGCGCGTGCGTTCTATCATCAGCAAATATTCTGACCATATCGCGCTGCCGGTTGAGATTGAAAAACGCGAAGAAGTGGACGGTGAGACCGTTATTTCGTGGGAAAAAATCAACAAGGCGCAGGCGCTGTGGACCCGCAGTAAGTCTGAAGTCAGCGACGACGAATACAAAGAGTTTTATAAGCACATTGCCCATGATTTCAGCGACCCGCTGACCTGGAGCCATAACCGCGTCGAAGGTAAGCAGGAATACACCAGCCTGCTGTATATTCCGTCGCAGGCGCCGTGGGATATGTGGAACCGCGATCATAAACACGGTCTGAAGCTGTACGTACAGCGCGTCTTCATCATGGATGACGCCGAGCAGTTTATGCCGAACTACCTGCGCTTTGTGCGCGGCCTGATAGATTCTAACGACCTGCCGCTGAACGTGTCGCGTGAGATTCTGCAGGACAGCAACGTCACCCGCAACCTGCGTACCGCGCTGACCAAGCGTACTCTGCAGATGCTGGAGAAATTGGCGAAAGACGATGCCGAGAAATATCAGACCTTCTGGAAACAGTTTGGTCTGGTGCTGAAAGAAGGCCCGGCGGAAGATGCTTCTAACCAGGAAGCCATCGCCAAACTGCTGCGCTTCGCCACGACCCATACCGACTCTTCCGCGCAGACCGTTTCGCTGGAAGAGTACGTCTCACGCATGAAAGAAGGGCAGGAGAAGATCTACTACATCACTGCCGACAGCTATGCGGCGGCGAAGAGCAGCCCGCACCTCGAACTGCTGCGTAAGAAAGGTATCGAGGTTCTGCTGCTTTCCGATCGCATTGACGAGTGGATGATGAGCTACCTGACCGAGTTCGACGGCAAAGCGTTCCAGTCGGTCGCCAAAGCCGACGAGTCGCTGGATAAGCTGGCGGATGAAGTGGACGAGTCCACTAAAGAAGCTGAAAAAGCGCTGGAGCCGTTCGTTGAGCGCGTGAAAGGCCTGCTTGGCGAACGCGTCAAAGAGGTGCGTCTGACGCATCGTCTGACCGATACGCCGGCGATCGTCACCACCGATGCCGACGAGATGAGCACCCAGATGGCGAAGCTGTTCGCCGCTGCCGGTCAGGCGGCGCCGGAAGTGAAATACATCTTCGAACTGAACCCGGCGCATCCGCTGGTGAAACGCGCCGCCGATACCCAGGATGACGCCCAGTTCGGCGAATGGGTTGAGCTGCTGCTGGATCAGGCGCTGCTGGCGGAACGCGGTACGCTGGAAGATCCTAACCAGTTTATCCGTCGTATGAACCAGTTGCTGGCATCCTGACGGGAACCTGAACGCGTAGCCCGGCCGAGCGACGCGACGCCGGGAACGGAATAAATGCCCCGCCTGAGTAAATTGCTCAGGCGGGGCATTTCACATTGGATTGCATAAAATATCTCGCCATTAACCGTTTCAGCCGCGCCGCCTTCCTTGAGCCATGGCCGTTCTGGTGGTATGGTTTAGCGTTTTTTGAAAAATTGAAACGACATTTGAGGGGATTTTCGTAATGCGTATTATTCTGCTTGGCGCTCCGGGCGCGGGTAAAGGAACTCAGGCTCAGTTCATCATGGAGAAGTACGGTATTCCGCAAATCTCCACCGGCGACATGCTGCGCGCCGCGGTAAAATCCGGCTCCGAGCTCGGTAAACAAGCAAAAGACATCATGGACGCCGGCAAACTGGTTACCGATGAGCTGGTCATCGCGCTGGTGAAAGAGCGTATCGCCCAGGAAGATTGCCGCAACGGTTTCCTGCTGGACGGTTTCCCGCGTACCATTCCGCAGGCTGACGCCATGAAAGAAGCCGGCATCGCCGTTGACTACGTGCTGGAGTTCGCCGTACCGGACGAACTGATCGTCGACCGCATCGTTGGCCGCCGCGTACACGCCGCTTCCGGCCGCGTATACCACATTAAATTCAACCCGCCTAAGGTTGAAGGTAAAGACGACGTGACCGGCGAAGAGCTGACCACCCGTAAAGACGATCAGGAAGAAACCGTACGTAAGCGCCTGGTGGAATACCATCAGATGACTGCGCCGCTGATCGGCTACTATCAGAACGAAGCGCAAGCGGGTAACACCCAGTACGCGAAAGTCGATGGCACCAAAGCGGTGGCCGACGTTCGCGCCGATCTGGAAAAAATCCT
>CABUCP010000056.1 GCA_902490055.1 uncultured Klebsiella sp.
ACTTCATGTACGGTTGTTTTCCGTACATTTACTATAGCGACAGAAAGCCACCTACTCAACTATCACTAGCGGATTGCGCATATTTCGGCAATACCACAATAAAGCGCGTTGAACGCAGATCGGACTGCACCATTACGCTGCCGTGGTGGGCGCTGACAATAGATTTCACAATCGCCAGACCGATGCCGCTGCCCTCGCCTTTGCGCTGGCGCGAGGGGTCGACGCGATAGAAACGGTCAAACAAGCGCGGCAGATGCTCGGCGGCAATCGGCGTACCGGGGTTCTCCACCACCAGGCGGATCTTCTCGGCGCTTTCGCTCAACTGGATGGTCACCGCCTGGCCGGCTGGCGTATAGCGAATCGCGTTCGACAGCAGGTTGCTGATTGCCCGCCGCAGCATCAGCGGGTCGCCAATCACCCGGCAGTGGCTACCGGCAAAACGCAGCGCCACCTCTTTCTCTTCCGCCCACGCTTCAAAAAACTCAAACACCTTATTCACTTCATCAGCCAGATCCAGCGCCCGCTGTTCGGGGATCAGCTGGTTATTATCGGCCTGGGCAAGGAACAGCATATCGCTGACCATCCGCGACATGCGCGAGAACTCTTCGAGATTGGAATACAGCACCTCTTCCAGCTCCTGCGGGCTGCGGCTCTGGCTTAAGGCGATTTCGGTTTGCGTCACCAGGTTGGTAATCGGCGTGCGGATTTCATGGGCGATATCGGCGGAGAAGTTCGACTGGCGGGTAAAGACGTCTTCCATCCGCTCCAGCATATGGTTAAACGACAGCGCCAGACGTTCCAGTTCGATGGGTACCGCCTGCGGGTCGAGGCGCACATCGAGATCCCGCGAGGTAATATTCTGGATCTGGCGGCTTATCTGGCGGATCGGCTTATGCCCCTGATAGACCACAAACAGCACGATGGCGATAATCAGCAGGCTGATTATCGAGGCCGCGGAAATCAGCTTCGCTTTGAGTTCATTAATATAGTGCAGGTGAAAGTCGATAGATAAGGCCATCAGCAGATGCCAGGCCGGCTTACCGTCCGCCAGCTTGCCCAGAGGCAGCATGATCAACCGCCAGGAGCGGGTCTCCAGTTGATGATTATCATGAACCATTTCCCGCGGCTTCGGGTCGGTCCATGAAATCACATTGCCGTCGCGCAGCTGCATCGCCAGCCCCGACGTGCTCATGATATGGCTGAGGTCAGGACCATCGGGCGACTGAAACAGAATATTGCCCCCGGCATCATCAAGGCAGATGAAGACGTTGGCATAGCCGCCAATCACGTTTTTTAAGATCTCCAGCCGCCGCTCCTGCGGGTAGTCGGCGTGGTTGAGCACCGTCTCAAGCGTGGTGCTGAGCTGCTTGAGATCGTGAACATCGCGCTCTTCAAAGTGGGCTTTCACCGAGTGGATCATGATCCAGGTGAAGGCAAAGAAAGCGATAATAGTGGCGAGGCTGATAAAGAAGGTCAGGCGGGTCGCCAGCGAGAAGGGGCGCTTAGCGACCATCCGGCACCTCAAGCATATAGCCGACGCCGCGCACGGTCTGGATCAGCTTCGGCTCGAAGTCGTTATCGATTTTGGCGCGCAGCCGCTTCACCGCCACGTCAATGGCGTTAGTATCGCTGTCAAAATTCATATCCCACACCTGCGACGCAATCAGTGAACGCGGCAGCACCTCGCCCTGATGGCGCAAAAAGAACTCCAGCAGGGTGAACTCTTTGCTGGTCAGAGTGATGCGAGTCGCGCCGCGCGTCACCTTGCGGCTGACCAAATCGACGCTGAGATCCGCCGCCTGAAACTGGCTTTCGACAATCACCGCCGCCCCACGGCGTAGCAGAGTGCGCACCCGCGCCAGCAGTTCCGCAAAAGCAAAGGGCTTTACCAGATAGTCGTCGGCGCCCAGCTCCAGCCCTTTCACCCGATGCTCGATGGTGCCGAGCGCGGTGAGCAGCAGGATTGGCATGCCTTTATTGGCGGCGCGCAGCATGCGCACGATATCCCAGCCGTTGACGTCCGGCAGCATGATATCGAGGATCAGCAGATCGTAATCGCTGGTCATCGCCAGGTGATAGCCGTTAAGGCCGTTGTCGGCCAGGTCGACGACGAATCCGGCTTCGCTGAGCCCTTTGGTCAGGTACTCCCCGGTTTTTTTCTCATCTTCGACAATCAAAATCTTCACGGCAGGCTCCTTCACGCGCGCTCTGTGCGGGTATTCAATTTTAGAGGAGCGCCCCCGGATAGCAATGAAATATCAGGAAAATGACAGCTTTGTCATTTTCCTGTCACGCATTGAACAGAGCCCGCTACGTAAAGTATCCGCCATTGATAAATCGCCGAAAACCGTCTGCCGCCATGCGCCCAATAAAGCTTCTTACTCTCAGCGTGATATTCGCCTTAACCGGCTGTCTGTCGCTCGCCCCGGACTACCAGCGCCCCGCCGCGCCGGTACCGCAGCAATTCTCTCTCAGCCAGAACAAACTGGTTACCGCGACGGCAGGTTACCAGGAGACCGGTTGGCGCAGCTTTTTCGTCGACCCGCAGGTGAAAAGCCTGATCGGCACCGCGCTGATAAATAACCGCGATCTGCGCATGGCGACGCTGAAAGTGCAGGAAGCCCGCGCCCAGTATCGGGTAACCGACGCCGACCGCTACCCGCAACTTAACGCTGACGGCAGTACCACCTATGGCGGCAAGCTCAAAGGCGACACCACCACCAGCAGCGATTATGCCGCCGGCTTGAATCTCAGCTACGACCTCGACTTCTTTGGCCGGTTGAAAAACCTTAGCGAGGCCGACCGGCAGAACTTCTTCGCCAGCGAAGAGGCGCGGCGCGCGGTGCATATCCTGTTGATTGCTAACGTTTCACAAAGCTACTTCAACCAGCGGCTGGCGGCGGCGCAGCTGCAGGTGGCTAACGATACGCTGAAGAACTATCAGCAGTCTTATGCCTTCGTTGAAAAACAGTTGCTGACCGGCAGCACGACAGTACTGGCGCTGGAGCAGGCGCGCGGCATGATCGAAAGCACCCGCGCCGATATCGCCAAACGGCAAGGCCAGCTGGCGCAGGCCAATAACGCCCTGCAGCTGCTGCTCGGCAGCTATCAGCGCCTGCCGGACGATAGCGCCAGCAGCGCCGTGGACCTGAAAGGCGTAACCCTGCCGCCGTCACTCTCCTCAGAGATCCTGCTGCAGCGGCCGGATATTTTAGAGGCCGAACACAGCCTGTTGGCGGCCAACGCCAATATCGGCGCCGCGCGGGCGGCCTTCTTCCCGTCGATCACCCTGACCAGCTCGCTCTCCGGCAGCAGCAGCGAACTCTCCAGCCTGTTTAACGCCGGCAGCGCGATGTGGAACTTCATTCCTAAAATCGAGCTGCCCATTTTCAACGCCGGGCGCAATCAGGCCAACCTTGACCTGGCGGAGATCCGCCAGCAGCAGCAGGTGGTCAACTATGAGCAAAAAATTCAGTCAGCCTTTAAAGAGGTGGCCGACGCGCTGGCCCTGCGCCAGAGCCTGGCCGATCAGATTGCCGCGCAGCAGCGTTATCTCGCCTCGCTGAATATCACCCTGCAGCGCGCTACTGCGCTCTATCGCCACGGCGCGGTCAGCTATATCGAAGTGCTAAGCGCTCAGCGCGACATTTTCACCACCCGACAAACCCTGCTGGAACTCAACTATTCCCGTCAGGCGAATGAAATCACCCTGTTCACCGCCCTTGGCGGCGGCTGGATGGAATAACCCGAGGAGTTTTGATTATGAATTCACTGTCTAAAATCGCCCTGTTCACGCTGTTATCCGGCGTGATGTTTGCCGCCCAGGCCGCCGACCCGCACGCCGGCATGACAATGCACGAGCAGCCCGCCGCCGCGCAGGCGCAAGGTATCAGCGGCAAAGGCATCATTAAAGCCATTGATATGGATAGCAAAAAAATCACCATCGCCCACGAGGCCATCCCGGCGGTGAACTGGCCGCCGATGACCATGCGCTTCACCATCACCCCGCAAACGCAGCTCAACAATGTGAAGGATGGCGACAGCGTGGACTTCACCTTCGTTCAGCAGGGCAATCTGTCGCTGCTGCAGGAAATCCGCGCCCGCTAACGGCCCGGCGACGGTAGGCTCCTCAACGACTAAATGGACGACACATGGCATCCCTGACACTGAAAAATACGGCGCTGATCCTCGGCAGCATGGTGATTGGCGGCGCGCTTACCGCAGCGCTGTATACCCGATGGGCGCCAGCCCACGACGCCGCAACGGCGGACCCGGCGGCCGAGCAGCAGCGTAAAGTGCTGTTCTGGTACGACCCGATGTACCCGAACACCCGCTTCAATAAACCGGGTAAATCGCCGTTTATGGATATGGATCTGGTGCCGAAATATGCTGATGAGGAGAGTGCCGCCGCCGGTGCGCCGGGGGTGCGTATCGACCCGACACAGACCCAGAATCTCGGCGTGAAAACCGCCGCGGTCACCCGTGGGCCGTTGCGCTACGCCCAGACTTTCCCGGCCAACGTCAGCTATAACGAATACCAGTATGTGATTATGCAGGCACGGGCGGCGGGCTTTATCAATAAAGTCTATCCGCTGACCGTCGGCGACAAAGTGAAGCAAGGCACGCCGCTGCTCGAACTGACCATCCCCGACTGGGTGGAAGCACAGAGCGAATACCTGCTATTGCAGGAAACCGGCGGCACCGCCACGCAGGTTGAGGGGATCCTCGAACGTCTGCGCCTTGCCGGGATGCCGGATGACGATATCCGCCGCTTGAAAGCCACGCGCAAAATCCAGACCCGCTTTATCCTCAAAGCGCCAATCGACGGGGTGATCACCGCCTTCGATCTGCGCGCCGGAATGAACATCGCCAAAGATAATGTGGTGGCGAAAATTCAGGGCATGGACCCGGTGTGGGTCAGCGTGGCGGTGCCGGAATCTATCGCCTGGCTGATTAAAGACGCCTCGCAGTTCGCCATTAAGGTTCCCGCCTGGCCGGATAAAACCTTCAGCATCAACAAATGGACCATTCTCCCCAGCGTCGATAGCGCCACCCGTACCCTGCAGCTGCGCCTGCAGGTCAACAACCCGGATGAAGCGCTGAAGCCGGGAATGAACGCCTATCTGAAGCTGACCAGCGAAAGCGCGCCGATGCTGCTGATCCCATCTAAAGCGTTGATCGACAGCGGCAGCGAGCAGCGGGTGATTACCGTGGATAGCGAGGGCCGCTTCGTGCCGAAACTCGTGCAGGTATTCCATGAATCCGCCGGCGTTACGGCCATTCGCAGCGGTCTGCAGGAGGGCGAAAAAGTCGTCGCCAGCGGCCTGTTCCTGATCGACTCGGAAGCCAATATCTCCGGCGCGCTGGAGCGCATGCGCGCGCAGACCCCTGAAGTCGCGGCCCCTGCCGCCCACGCGCACTGAGGAACGGAACAATGATTGAATGGATTATCCGCCGCTCGGTGGCCAACCGTTTCCTGGTGATGATGGGAGCGTTGTTTCTCAGCATCTGGGGAACCTGGACCATCATCCACACCCCGGTAGATGCCCTGCCGGACCTCTCCGACGTGCAGGTGATCGTCAAAACCAGCTATCCGGGACAGGCGCCGCAGATCGTCGAGAATCAGGTCACCTGGCCGCTGACCACCACCATGCTGTCGGTACCCGGCGCCAAAACGGTGCGCGGCTTCTCGCAGTTCGGCGATTCCTACGTATATGTGATATTTGAAGACGGCACCGATCCCTACTGGGCGCGCTCGCGGGTGCTGGAGTATCTCAACCAGGTGCAGGGCAAACTGCCCGCCGGGGTCAGCGCCGAAATGGGCCCGGACGCCACCGGCGTCGGCTGGGTCTTCGAGTACGCGCTGGTTGATCGTAGCGGCAAACACGACCTCGCCGAACTGCGCTCGTTGCAGGACTGGTTCTTAAAGTATGAGCTGAAAACCATTCCTAACGTCTCGGAAGTGGCGTCGGTGGGCGGCGTGGTCAAGGAGTATCAGATTGTCGTCGAGCCGATGAAGCTGACCCAGTACGGCATCAGCCTCGGCGAGGTGAAATCGGCGCTGGATGCGTCTAACCAGGAAGCAGGCGGTGCTTCCGTCGAACTGGCGGAAGCCGAATATATGGTGCGCGCCAGCGGCTATTTGCAGACGCTCGACGACTTCAAAAATATCGTACTGAAGACCGGCGATAACGGCGTGCCGGTGTATCTTGGCGACGTCGCGCGGGTGCAGATTGGCCCGGAGATGCGCCGCGGAATCGCCGAGCTTAACGGCGAAGGTGAAGTGGCCGGCGGCGTGGTGATCCTACGCTCCGGCAAGAACGCCCGCGAGGTGATCTCAGCGGTCAAAGAGAAGCTGGCGTCGCTGCAAAGCAGCCTGCCGGAAGGGGTTGAAGTGGTCACCACCTACGACCGCAGCCAGCTTATCGACCGCGCCATCGACAATCTCAGCCACAAGCTACTGGAAGAGTTTATCGTCGTCGCGCTGGTCTGCGCCCTGTTCCTGTGGCACGTGCGCTCGGCGCTGGTGGCGATTATTTCGCTGCCGCTCGGCCTGTGTTTCGCCTTTATCATGATGCATTTCCAGGGGCTCAACGCCAACATCATGTCGCTGGGCGGGATCGCCATTGCGGTGGGGGCGATGGTCGATGCCGCCATCGTGATGATCGAGAACGCCCACAAGCGGCTGGAGGAGTGGGAGCACCAGCATCCAGGGCTGAAGCTCGGCAACGATACGCGCTGGAAAATTATCACCGATGCGTCGGTGGAGGTCGGCCCGGCGCTGTTTATCAGCCTGCTGATCATTACCCTGTCGTTTATCCCGATTTTCACCCTCGAAGGCCAGGAGGGCAAACTGTTCGGCCCGCTGGCCTTCACCAAAACCTGGTCGATGGCCGGGGCGGCGCTGCTGGCGATCGTGGTGATCCCGATCCTGATGGGCTTCTGGATCCGCGGCAAGATCCCGGCGGAGAACAGCAATCCGCTGAACCGCATTTTGATCCGTATTTATCACCCGCTGCTGCTGAAGGTACTGCACTGGCCGAAGACTACCCTGCTGATCGCGCTTCTGTCGATCCTGACGGTTATCTGGCCGCTTAACCGGGTCGGCGGCGAGTTTCTGCCGCAGATTAACGAAGGCGATCTGCTGTATATGCCGTCAACGCTGCCGGGGATCTCCGCTGCGCAGGCAGCTGATATGCTGCAGAAGACCGATAAGCTGATCATGAAGGTGCCGGAAGTGGCGCGGGTGTTCGGCAAAACCGGCAAGGCCGAAACTGCCACCGACTCGGCGCCGCTGGAGATGGTAGAGACCACGATTCAGCTCAAGCCGCAGGATCAGTGGCGACCGGGGATGACCATGGAGAAGATCGTCGAGGAGCTGGATAAAACCGTGCGCCTGCCGGGGCTGGCTAACCTGTGGGTACCGCCGATCCGCAACCGTATCGACATGCTCTCCACCGGCATCAAGAGCCCGATCGGCATCAAAGTTTCCGGCACCAATCTGGCCGATATCGACGCCATCGCCGAGCAAATTGAAGTGGTAGCGCGCACCGTGCCGGGGGTCGCATCAGCGTTAGCCGAGCGGCTGGTCGGCGGGCGCTACCTCAACATTGATATTCAGCGTGAGAAGGCGGCCCGCTACGGCATGACCGTCGGCGATGTGCAGCTGTTTGTTTCGTCCGCCATAGGCGGCGCGATGGTCGGCGAAACGGTAGAGGGTGTTGAACGCTATCCGATCAATATCCGCTACCCGCAGAGCTATCGCGACAGCGCGGAGAGCCTGCGCCAGCTGCCGATCCTCACGCCGCTGAAGCAGCAGATCGTGCTCGGCGACGTCGCCGAGGTTAAGGTCGTTACCGGGCCATCGATGCTGAAGACCGAGAACGCCCGCCCGACCAGTTGGATCTACATTGACGCCCGCGACCGCGACATGGTGTCGGTGGTGCGCGATCTGCAGCAGGCCATCGGCAAAGAGGTGAAGCTGAAGCCGGGCATCAGCGTATCGTACTCCGGGCAGTTTGAGCTGCTGGAACGCGCCAATCAGAAGCTGAAGCTGATGGTGCCGATGACGCTGATGATTATCTTCGTGCTGCTGTACCTGGCGTTCCGCCGTTTCGGCGAGGCGCTGCTGATTATCACCAGCGTGCCGTTCGCCCTCGTCGGCGGGATCTGGTTCCTGTACTGGATGGGGTTCCATCTGTCGGTGGCCACCGGTACCGGCTTTATCGCCCTCGCCGGGGTGGCGGCGGAGTTTGGCGTGGTGATGCTGATGTACCTGCGCCATGCCATTGAGGCGGAGCCATCGCTGGAGAACCCGCAGACCTTCAGCGCCGATAAGCTCGACGAGGCGCTGTATCAAGGCGCGGTGCTGCGCGTGCGGCCAAAGGCGATGACCGTGGCGGTGATTATCGCCGGCCTGTTGCCGATTTTGTGGGGCACCGGCGCCGGGTCAGAAGTGATGAGCCGTATCGCCGCGCCGATGATTGGCGGGATGATCACCGCGCCGCTGTTGTCGCTATTTATCATTCCGGCGGCATATAAGCTGATGTGGCTGTACCGGCATCGGGGCAAGCGCGGAGAATAAATAAAGGCAAGCCCGTTGGTATTTCACCGGCGGGCTTTTTAATAATTAGACCCACAAATAATTACCTCATTTAACCCTCACCCGCTCTCATATTATCTCATCCCCTGCGCCACTCGGCCTTCACTCCACATTATTCCCTTTAGCCTCATTGATTTTCCTGCTCACCCTGGCTGCGTATTTATCACGCGGAGAAAAGGTGGGCCTTAATTTAATGAGCGCTGTCGATGAACCTGAATCCTTTTTCACCCTGTTTATTTTTGCTGTTATTACTTTCCGCCCTGAACGCGATATCACCCTGCCATGCCGCGACAGTAAAGGTGGATAATTGTGAAGTTGGCTGCCCGACCGGCGGTAGCCCGCAGACGCTCTTCCGCGCGGCCTACACGCTGAACAATAACCCCCGCCGTAAACTGGCCAACTGGGTAGCGTATAAAATCACCCGCGCCAGCGAGGCCAGCAACCGGGCAAGAGTGTGGAAGCAGGACCCCGATTTACCCGCAGCCGATACGCTGACGCCCGCCGACTATCGCCGGGCTAATACTTTACTGGCGGTCGATCGCGGCCATCAGGCGCCGCTGGCGAGCCTCGGCGGCGCGGCGGACTGGCCTGCGCTGAACTATCTGTCGAATATTACCCCACAGGAAGCGGCGCTGAATCAGGGGGCGTGGGCGCGGCTGGAAGACGCGGAGCGCGCATTGGCCGAGCGCCCGGAGGTGACGGCGGTTTATGCGGTTACCGGGCCGCTGTTCGAGCGGCATATCGCCACCCTGCCCGCCGCGCCGGGCGTGGAGATCCCCAGCGGTTACTGGAAGATTATTTTCCTCAATGATGGCCCGCAGAGCGGCCAGTACGCGGCATTTGTGCTGGACCAGGCAACGCCGCGCGATGCTAATTTCTGCGACCATCAGGTAACGGCGGCGGAGATCGAACGCCGTACCAGTCCGCATTTGACGCTGTGGTCAGCATTACCGGCGGCCGTTGCCACAACCTTAAAAACGCAGCCGGGGAGGTTGGCGCGGGAGATGGGTTGCCAATAATAAAAATGAAATAAGGCAACAAAACATAATCACAATAAATATATTCACAATAAGTACAAATATATTTGTATCATTCTGAATAGCGCGTTAAAGCTGCTTATTATGTTTTATTATCAGCTGGACTTTATTTTTGTTACTGGTTAGGTTTACAGGTGTTATTTAACGCGATGCGGATGTGCGCCAACACATCCGCACCGCTCATCACAATCACTATTAATAGGAATAGTAACCATGACTGATCGCGATTGTAGTGTAGATTCGTTTGATCCAGAAGTCCTGCCGGTAAATAAGCGCGAGCTGACCGTAAGTTATGCGAGCCGTTATCCTGATTATCAGCGTATTCCAGCGGTTACCATGAAGGGGCAATGGCTGGAGGCGGCCGGTTTCACCACCGGCAGCAAAGTGGAAGTGCGGGTGATGGAGGGCTGCATCGTGCTGACGGCAAAATCACAGGAACCGGAACTGGAGGCGGCGCTGCGCCAGGCGAGCAAGCTGTCGGCGAGAAAGCAGAAGCAGATCGCTGAGTTTATTGGAGTGATCGGCGGGAAGCATCGCTGAGTGAAGTTCAGGGCTGGGGCGGCGTCGGTCGCCCCTTTCAGTCCACGCACTGAAAGTCGTTATCCCTTGACCCCACGGCTACACAACATGCACTCACCATACTGATGTAATAATGAGAAGGGTTAGGTAGTTGCTCCATCAGCCACGGCTGCTCAGCTGAATATTCGCAATCAGTGGTAGCCACCCACCACACCGGCTCGCCATCCAGCATCATCGGCTGGGCTTCATGATAATGCTCATCCCAACCGCGACTGGTTTTAGCGGCATAGACTTTAGCTATCGCAATAGCCTGTTCGCAGGAAATCATCGTTGGACTCCGTTTTGTTACCATAGCCATCCTACATCCGGCCATTAAAATTGGGTATAGTTGCCGTCTCTGCCACTGCTAAGCGCTATTGATATCGTATGAAGCTCGGTTATTTTTGTTACTTCCTGCTGGCCCTTGCCGCCGCCGGCAGCCTGTTGCTGCCCTATTCCATCGCCATGTGGTTCCTGCTGGCGAACGTGCTGACCTGGCTTATCTACGGCATCGACAAACTAGCCGCCCGTAAAGCCTGGAGCCGGATCCCGGAATCCACCCTGCTGACCTTCGGCCTGCTTGGCGGATGGCCCGGCGCGATTGCCGGGCAGCAGTGTTTTCGCCACAAAACCCAAAAGCAGCCATTCAGGACGTATTTCATTATTAGCATCGTGCTGAATGTTGTGGTGCTGGTTGGCGGGTATTGGCTGTACCGGGATTATAGGGTGTAGGGTTGGGTCCTATTAACTATCCGTGATAGCTACCTATGAGTTTTCCTCCAGTAACGCCATGCTTTAAATGAGAGATCTAACGGCTGAATACATGCAATTAACACAATAGCGATGACACAAGAGATTCCACCGCCAACGATCTCTGGCGTTGAGGAA
>CABUCP010000057.1 GCA_902490055.1 uncultured Klebsiella sp.
GATATTGTTAGCCGACACATAACATAAAAACATCACTACATCAGGAGTCGACAATGAGCGCACCTTCGCATCTCAATGCCCATCCGCTGGTCTGGGGACACGGCCCGCGTACTTTTGAAGTGTTCCTCGAACCGACCTGTCCGTTCTCCGTTCGCGCCTTCAACAAACTTGATGAACTGTTAGATGAAGTCGGCGCCGAGAACGTCACCATAAAAATTCGCCTTCAGTCTCAGCCGTGGCATCTGTTCTCCGGCATCGTGGTGCGCTGCGTGCTGGCGGCCTCAACCCTGCCGCACGGCAGAGAGCAGGCGCACAAAGTTCTGCAGGCGGTCGCCGATCATCGCGAAGAGTTTGAATTCACCGACCACTGCAGCGGGCCGAACATGAATACCACCCCGCAGCAGATCATCGAACGCCTTGAGCGCTACAGCCACGTCTCGCTATCCGAGGCGTTCGCTCGCCCCGAGCTACAAAACGAGATCAAATGGCACAGCAAATATGCGCGCCAGAACGGTATCCACGTGTCGCCCACTTTTATGGTCAACGGCCTGGTACAGCCCGATCTCGGCAGCGGCGATGATGTCAGCGTGTGGGCCGCGCGGATTATGGCCTGATATTAGCTGCTAGACTTTTTTGTACACCTCACTATTTTTGTACACCTTACTAAAGAGGCAGGTCAGTATGTCCGACAACCACTACCAACCACCGAAAGTATGGGAATGGAAACAGAATAACGGCGGCGCGTTCGCCAATATCAACCGTCCGGTTTCCGGCGCGACGCATGAAAAAGTGCTGCCGGTTGGCACGCATCCGCTGCAGCTCTATTCGCTGGGCACGCCGAACGGACAAAAAGTGACGATTATGCTGGAAGAGCTGCTGGCGCTGGGCGTCAGCGGCGCGGAGTACGACGCGTGGTTGATTCGCATTGGCGAAGGCGACCAGTTCTCCAGCGGCTTTGTCGAAGTTAACCCGAACTCGAAGATCCCGGCGCTGAGCGACCACTCCACCACCCCGCCGACCCGGGTGTTTGAATCCGGCAGCATTCTGCTGTACCTGGCGGAAAAGTTTGGCTTCTTTTTGCCAAAAGATCCGGCAGGACGTACAGAAACCCTGAACTGGCTATTCTGGCTGCAGGGCGCGGCGCCGTTTCTCGGCGGCGGCTTTGGCCACTTCTATAACTACGCGCCGGTGAAAATCGAATACGCGATCGACCGCTTTACCATGGAAGCGAAGCGTCAGCTCGACGTGCTGGATAAGCAGCTCGCCCGCGGTCGCTTTGTGGCGGGAGAAGAGTACACCATCGCCGATATGGCGATCTGGCCGTGGTATGGCAACGTGGTGCTGGGCAATGTTTATAACGCCGCTGAGTTCCTCGATGCCGGCAGCTACGCCAACGTGCTGCGCTGGGCGCAGGATGTCGGCAACCGCCCGGCAGTGAAACGCGGACGCATTGTTAACCGCACCAACGGCCCGCTCGACGAGCAACTGCACGAGCGCCATGACGCCCGCGATTTCGATACCCAGACCGAAGACAAACGCCAGGCGTAAATCCGTTCCTCTCCCCGGCCGCGCTACGCGCGCCGGGGCTACGGAATCGAGCAATGTTGTAGCCTGGATAAGGCGTAAGACGCTCAGCTTTCCAGCCGGTAGCCGGCCATAAAATAGCGCATCGCCATGCAGGAGCTTCCCTCTTTAAAGAAGTCCATCACCATGTCTCTGTCGAGACCATAGCGACGGGTCAGGATCCCTGCCTCCCACGCGCTAAGCTGGCGGTCGCCGGTCTTTTCAAACATCCGGTGCGAATAGCCCAGCACAAAGCCGCGCTTGTAGTCGGTGCAAAAATCCGCCGTATGGCTCGCGGTGTCAGCATAGGATGCCGCTAATCCCGCCATTAACCCTTTACCGAAATGATTTTCCATCGCGCTCTCCTTACTCGTTATATAAAACATTATATAGCGTTTTTTTAAGCGAGCGGTAGCCCTGGCGCAGCATAAAATTCAGGGTAAATATTTCGTGAACTACGCAGGGAGTCGCTCTGCGCCAGATATAAAAAAAGCTGGCGCAGCGCCAGCTTTTCGGGAGATATCCAGGAAGGGATTACTTCGCTTTGACGGTCTCTTCACCGACCAGGCCAATTTTGAGATAACCCGCCTGATGCAGGGTATCCATGACCTTCATCATCGTCTCGTAGTCGACGGTTTTATCCGCGCGGAAGAAGACGGTGGTGTCTTTCTTGCCCTGAGTCAGCGCGTCCAGCGAGGCAATCACACTCTCTTCGCTCACCGGATCGTTACCGAGGAACATCGATTTATCCGCCTTCACCGACAGGTAAATCGGTTTTTCCGGGCGCGGCTGCGGCTGGCTGGAAGAGGCCGGCAGGTTGACTTTGACGTCCACGGTGGCCAGCGGCGCCGCCACCATGAAGATAATCAACAGCACCAGCATGACGTCGATAAACGGCGTCACGTTGATGTCGTGCATTTCGCCGTTATCATCGAGGTTTTCGTTAAAATGCATCGCCATAGCGCATTAACCTACCCGTAATTTCTGCGCCGGACGCAGCGGCTGAGAGCCGCTGGCGCTCAGGTCGAGATCGCGGCTTTGCAGCAGCAGAACCTGCGCGGCAACGTCGCCGAGAGACGCTTTGTAGCTGCCAATCATGCGGGCGAAGACGTTATAGATAACGACCGCCGGGATAGCGGCAAACAGACCGATAGCCGTCGCCAACAGCGCTTCAGCGATACCCGGCGCAACCACCGCGAGGTTGGTGGTCTGAGTTTGCGCGATGCCGATGAAGCTGTTCATGATACCCCAGACGGTACCGAACAGGCCGACGAACGGGGAAATCGCGCCGATAGTCGCCAGATAGCCGTTACCGCGGCCCATGTAGCGGCCAACCTGCGCAACGCGGCGCTCAAGGCGGAAACCGGTACGCTCTTTAATGCCTTCGTTATCTTCAACGCCGGCCGACAGTTCGAGTTCATTGTTAGCTTCGTTGATAAGCTGGGAGGTCAGGCTTTTGGCATGGAAGCTATTCGCGATATCGTTAGCCTGATCGAGAGAGCGCGCTTCGCTAAGCAGCTGCTGCTCGCGCTTGAGGCGACGCTTGCTGGACAACATTTCGGCGCCCTTGCCGAAGAAGATAGCCCAGGTGACTACCGAAGCCAGAATCAAGCCAATCATCACTACCTTAACGACAATATCGGCGTGATGATACATACCCCAAACGGAGAGATCCGCCTGCATCAAATTATTACCCACACTGTTTCTCCAGGACGTAAATCACAAAATCTGAGCACAATAATATCAAAATAACATCGAATTGATAGTGGTTCTCATTAGTATTTACACTGTGCAGCAAATCACGTTTATTTTCTTTGCGCTTACGCAGTAAAAAAGCGGCTGGCGTCGGTTTCGGCAAAATTTTTGCCTGTATCGCCGCTGACCCGGTACACAAACCGGTATTCATGTTAGTTTAGACGTCCAGACGTATAAAAACAGGTTTCTACGACATGGCTGATAAACATCTTGATACCGCTCTGGTCAACGCCGGGCGCAGTAAAAAATACACTCAGGGCTCGGTCAACAGCGTCATCCAACGCGCCTCATCGCTGGTCTTCGATACCGTCGAAGCCAAAAAGCACGCTACCCGCAACCGCGCCAAAGGCGAGCTGTTCTACGGCCGCCGCGGTACCCTGACCCACTTTTCGCTGCAGGAAGCCATGTGCGAACTGGAAGGCGGCGCCGGCTGCGCCCTGTTCCCCTGCGGCGCGGCGGCGGTCGCCAACACGATTCTGGCATTTGTCGAACAGGGCGACCACGTGTTGATGACCAACACCGCCTATGAACCCAGCCAGGACTTCTGTACCAAAATCCTCGCGAAGCTCGGGGTGAGCACCGGCTGGTTCGATCCGCTGATTGGCGCGGATATCGCCAACCTCATTCAACCCAATACCAAAGTGGTGTTCCTCGAGTCCCCCGGCTCGATCACCATGGAAGTTCATGATGTGCCGGCCATCGTCGCCGCCGTGCGCCGCGTCGCGCCGGAAGCCATTATCATGATCGATAACACCTGGGCGGCTGGCGTCCTGTTTAAAGCGCTCGATTTCGGTATCGATATCTCCATTCAGGCCGCAACGAAATATTTAATTGGCCACTCCGATGGAATGATCGGCACCGCGGTGGCCAACGCCCGCTGTTGGGAACAGTTATGTGAAAACGCCTATCTGATGGGCCAGATGGTCGATGCCGATACCGCCTATATGACCAGCCGCGGCTTACGTACGCTCGGCGTTCGTCTGCGTCAGCATCACGAAAGCAGCCTGCGCGTCGCCGAATGGCTGGCGCAGCATCCGCAAGTGGCGCGAGTGAACCATCCGGCGCTGCCGGGTAGCAAAGGCCACGAATTCTGGAAACGCGACTTCAGCGGCAGCAGCGGCCTGTTCTCCTTCGTCCTGAATAAACGTCTGACCGATGCCGAGCTGTCGGCCTATCTGGACAACTTCAGCCTGTTCAGCATGGCCTATTCCTGGGGCGGTTTCGAATCGCTAATCCTCGCCAACCAGCCGGAACATATCGCGGCTATTCGCCCAGAAGCAGAGGTTGATTTCAGCGGCACCCTCATCCGACTGCATATAGGTTTAGAAAATGTTGACGATCTGCTGGCGGATTTAGCGGCAGGCTTCGCGCGTATCGTGTAAAGTGACAGTGAGTGGCAACAATAGCGGACGTTTTCAGAGAAGCGGCCGCTTTTGTTGCGCCCGAGATCAAGGTGTCCGGGCCTCTTCAGGAGTATACTAGTCGAAAAACGGTACCACTTAGGAAAGTCCATGGTTGTCATTCAAGAGATTGTCGCCGCGCTGTGGCAACATGATTTTGCCGCATTGGCAAACCCTCACGTTGTGGGTTTTGTATATCTGGTCATGTTCGCAACCCTGTTTCTGGAAAACGGGCTGCTTCCGGCTTCGTTTTTACCGGGTGATAGCCTGCTGCTGCTCGCCGGCGCGCTGATTGCCAAAGGCGTCATGGATTTCGTCCCGACTCTCGCCATTCTTACCGCCGCCGCCAGCCTCGGCTGCTGGCTGAGCTACCTGCAGGGGCGCTGGCTGGGCAACACTACTATGGTGAAAGGTTGGCTGTCGCACCTGCCGCACAAATATCACCAGCGCGCGACCAACATGTTCGACAAGCACGGCCTGCTGGCGCTGCTGGCCGGGCGTTTTCTGGCTTTTGTCCGCACCCTGCTGCCAACCATGGCGGGTATCTCCGGCTTGCCTAACCGTCGCTTCCAGTTCTTTAACTGGCTGAGCGGCCTGCTGTGGGTCGGCGTCGTCACCGGTCTCGGCTACGCGCTAAGCATGATTCCATTCGTCAAAAATCACGAAGACCAGGTGATGACCTGCCTGATGGTGCTACCGATCGCCCTGCTGGTGACCGGCCTGGTCGGCACGGTTATCGTGGTGATTAAAAAGAAATACTGCAGCGCCTGATTCACTCGCCCCGGATGATCTCAAAATCCCCGGAAGCGCTACCGCTTACCGGGACCACAGGCACGCATCCTTATCAAACCCCCTGCATCATACGAATTCGCGCCGCATCCTCGCCCGGCGTAATACCGAAATAGCGTTTAAACTCGCGGCTGAACTGCGATGCGCTTTCATAGCCGACGCGCATGGCCGCGGCGCTGGCCTTCATGCCGTCATGGATCATCAGCATTCTGGCCTTATGCAGGCGGTAAGTCTTCAGGTACTGCAGCGGTGAAGTGCTGGTGACCGATTTGAAATTATGGTGGAACGCCGAGACGCTCATATTGGCCTCCGCCGCCAGTTGGTCGACGCTCAGGTTTTCAGTGTACTGGCTTTCGATACGCTTGAGGACGCGGCTAATCAGGCTAAAGTGGGTCTGACGGCTGACCAGCGCCAGCAGGGCGCCGCCGCAGGGGCCAATCAGCACATGATAGAGGATCTCGCGGATAATCTGCTTGCCAAGGATCCGCGCATCCAGCGGCCGCTCCATCACGTCCAGCAGGCGCTCCGCCGCGCAGAGGATCTCTTCCGAGAGTACCGCCGAGTTGATTCCGCTGGAGGCCATTGATGGCTGAAAGAGCTCGTCTTCGCCAATGTCCATCAGCAGCTCCTGCAGCTGCAAAATATCCACATTTAGCCGCATCCCCGCCAGCGGCACTTCCGGCGTGGCGAAGGTCTCGCATTCGAACGGCAGCGGTACGGTTAACAGCAGATATTCATTGGTGTCGTAGCGGAAGGTTCGCTCATTGATATAGCCAATTTTATGGCCGGAAAAGAGAAAAACGATCCCCGGCTGGTACATCACCGGCGTGCGGGTGCCAGGCTGAGTGCCGTACAGCAGACGAATATCCGGCAGCAGCTCACTTAATACTTCTTGTTTATCTTTCAGATGGTTAACTTTATCTGTTAATAACTGGCATATCTCGGCGCGGTTCATTTCCGGCGGTTCTCCGACAATTTTTCTACCCGTTCATTGTGCGTGTGTTCATGCCTTTTCTCCAGCTCTATGGAGAAATGGGCAAGACAATGGCAGGAATGTGCATTGAGAGCAGGCGGCTACAGGCACACAATAGCCGCCATCGGGTAGAGAGTCGTTCTTTCTACCGGGAGTTTCATCTTTATGAGGGCATCAGCCATGAATAACTTCAATTTACATACCCCAACCCGCATTCTGTTCGGCAAAGGCGCCATCGCCGATTTGCGTGAGCAAATCCCGGCCGACGCTCGCGTGCTGGTTACTTACGGCGGCGGTAGCGTGAAGAAAACCGGCGTGCTCGATCAGGTACTGAACGCGCTTTCCGGCTTTGACGTGCTGGAGTTCGGCGGCATTGAGCCAAATCCATCTTACGAAACGCTGATGAATGCAGTGAAAATCGCTCGCGAAGAGAAAGTAACCTTCCTGCTGGCGGTTGGCGGCGGTTCGGTGCTCGACGGAACCAAATTTATCGCGGCAGCCGCGCACTATGACGCGAATATCGATCCGTGGGAAATCCTTGAGACTTACGGCAGCAAGGTCGTCAGCGCAATTCCAATGGGTTCAGTGCTGACCCTGCCGGCAACCGGTTCCGAGTCAAACAAAGGCGCGGTGATCTCGCGTAAAACCACCGGCGACAAACGCGCCTTTATGTCTGAACACGTCCAGCCGGTCTTTGCGATCCTCGATCCGGTATACACCTATACCCTGCCGCCGCGTCAGGTAGCGAACGGCGTCGTTGACGCCTTCGTCCATACCGTTGAGCAGTACGTCACCTATCCGGTCGACGGTAAAATCCAGGACCGCTTCGCGGAAGGCATTCTGCTGACCCTGGTCGAAGATGGCCCGAAAGCGCTGCAGGAACCGGAGAACTACAACGTGCGCGCCAACATTATGTGGGCGGCGACGCAGGCATTAAACGGCCTGATCGGCGCAGGCGTGCCGCAGGACTGGGCGACGCATATGCTCGGCCATGAGCTAACGGCGATGCACGGTCTGGATCACGCTCAGACGCTGGCTATCGTGCTGCCGGCGCTGTGGAATGAGAAACGCGATACCAAGCGCGCTAAGCTGCTGCAGTACGCAGAACGCGTATGGAATATTACCGAAGGTTCCGACGAGCAGCGCATCGATGCCGCAATCGCCGCAACCCGCGGTTTCTTCGAACAGATGGGTGTGCCGACTCGCCTTTCCGATTACGGCCTCGACGGTAGCTCCATCCCGGCGCTGCTGGCGAAACTGGAAGAGCACGGCATGACCAAGCTTGGCGAAAATCAGGATATCACTCTGGACGTCAGCCGCCGTATTTACGAGGCTGCCCGCTAAGTTATTCCCGCCTGATTCACCTCTCCTTACGTTAAACAAACGCCGGGGAGAGGTGTTTTTACTACCGTTTTTAGCTATTTCGTCCAGACTTAATGCTACCCCCCGGCGGATTCTATTGCGCCGGGTTCATTAACAGGAGGAAGGCATGACACATCCAACCGTTATAAAACTACACGACGGCAACCTGATGCCGCAGCTGGGTCTCGGCGTGTGGAAAGCAGGCAACGAGGAAGTCGTCTCCGCCATTCATAAGGCGCTGGAAGTCGGTTATCGCTCTTTTGACACCGCCGCCGCGTACCAAAATGAGGCTGGCGTCGGCAACGCGTTAAGCAGCGCGGGCGTCAATCGCGATGAGCTCTTCATCACCACCAAACTGTGGAATGACGATCAAAAACGGCCACATGAGGCGCTGAAAGAGAGCCTCAGTAAGCTGAAGCTGGATTATGTCGATCTCTATTTAATCCACTGGCCGGTGCCGGCGATTGGTCATTACGTCGAAGCCTGGCAGGCGCTGATCGAACTGCAGCAGCAGGGGCTGGCAAAAAGCATCGGCGTATGTAATTTCCAGGTCCCACATCTGCAAAAGCTGATTGATGAAACCAGCGTCGCCCCGGTGATCAACCAGATTGAACTACACCCGTTAATGCAGCAGCGACAGCTACATGCCTGGAATGCCACGCACAAAATTCAGACGGAATCCTGGAGCCCGCTGGCCCAGGGCGGCGAAGGCGTGTTCGACCAGAAAATCATTCACCATCTGGCGGATAAATATGGCAAAACCCCGGCGCAAATCGTCATTCGCTGGCATCTCGACAGCGGCCTGGTCGTTATCCCGAAATCCGTGACCTCATCGCGCATCGCCGAAAACTTTGACGTCTGGGACTTCCGTCTCGACAAAGACGAGCTCAGCGAAATCGCCAAACTGGACCAGGGCAAGCGCCTCGGCCCCGACCCGGATCAGTTCGGCGGGTAAAATGTAAAAAGCCGGATAGCGCTAGCGCTATCCGGCTGACCTGTGCGAGCAACATTGCGGGCTTAACGCCCGGCGACCTTCCCGCGTTTTACCGGCTTCTTCGCCGTCGCTCCTGCGTTGGAACGCTGATGCACAATCGGCGTATGCTTGGTCAACGCCGGGCGGGTATGACGGTTCTGGCGACGCGCTTCGCGCATCTCATCCAGCGTCGGCGCCGGTACCAGGCAGTCGCGGCGTGAACCAATCAGGTGCTTTTTGCCCATCGTTTCCAGCGCCTGGCGGATCAGCGGCCAGTTTGCCGGATCGTGGTAGCGCAGTAGCGCTTTGTGCAGACGGCGCTGTTTGTCGCCCTTCGGCACCACCACGTCTTCGCTCTTATAGCCAATTTTACCCAGCGGGTTTTTGCCGGTGTAATACATGGTGGTTGAGTTCGCCAGCGGCGACGGATAGAAGTTCTGCACCTGGTCGAGGCGGAAACGGTGGCGCTTCAGCCACAGCGCCAGGTTCACCATATCTTCATCGCGCGTACCCGGGTGGGCGGAAATGAAGTATGGAATCAGGTACTGCTCTTTACCCGCCTGCTTCGAATAGGTATCAAACAGCTCTTTAAAGCGATCGTAGCTGCCCATACCCGGTTTCATCATCTTCGACAGCGGCCCTTCTTCGGTATGCTCCGGGGCGATCTTCAGATAGCCGCCAACGTGGTGGGTCGCCAGCTCTTTAATGTAACGCGGATCTTCTACAGCAATATCGTAGCGCACGCCGGAGGCGATAAGGATTTTCTTAATGCCTTTCAGGTCACGAGCGCGACGGTACAGATTAATTGTCGGCTCATGGTTGGTATCCATGTGCGGGCAAATATCCGGGTAGACGCAGGAGAGACGGCGGCAGGTCTGCTCGGCGCGCGGCGATTTGCAGCGCAGCATATACATGTTGGCGGTTGGGCCGCCAAGATCGGAAATAATGCCGGTAAAGCCGGGAACCGTGTCGCGAATCGCTTCGATTTCATTAATGATCGAATCTTCGGAGCGGCTCTGAATGATGCGCCCTTCGTGCTCGGTAATCGAGCAGAAAGAACAACCGCCGAAGCAGCCGCGCATGATGTTAATAGAGAAACGGATCATCTCATAGGCCGGGATACGCGCATCGCCGTATGCCGGGTGCGGTACGCGTTTATACGGTAGCGCAAAGACGCTATCCATCTCTTCCGTCGACAGCGGGATCGCCGGCGGGTTAACCCAGATGTAGCGCTCGCCGTGTTTTTGCATCAGCGCGCGGGCGCAGCCGGGGTTGGTTTCATGGTGCAGAATACGCGACGCGTGGGCGTACAGCACTTTATCGCCTTTAACCTTCTCAAAGGAAGGCAGCAGAACGTAAGTTTTTTCCCACGGTTTTGGCCGCGGCGGCTGCACGGTGACGCTTTTAGCTTCCTGCTTTTTCGGTTCAACCGGTTTGTTATCTGCACAAGGCAGATCTTCACCGTACGGATGCGGAATCGGGTCGATTCTGCCAGGGGTATCCAGACGCGTGGAATCGACGCCGCTCCAGCCCGGCAGCGCTTCTTTTACCATGATAGCGGTATTACGCACATCGCGAATGTCAGCGATTGCTTCGCCCATCGCCAGACGGTGCGCGACTTCCACCAGCGGGCGCTCGCCGTTGCCGAACATCAGCATATCGGCTTTCGAATCCACCAGCACCGAGCGGCGAACGGTATCAGACCAGTAATCATAGTGCGCGGTACGGCGCAGGCTGGCTTCAATGCCGCCGAGGATCACCGGCACGTCTTTCCACGCCTCTTTACAGCGCTGGGTATAGACCAGCGTCGCGCGGTCCGGACGTTTACCCGCCACGTTGCCAGCGGTATAGGCGTCGTCATGGCGCAGTTTGCGGTCGGCGGTATAGCGGTTAATCATCGAGTCCATGTTGCCCGCGGTCACGCCAAAGAACAGATTTGGCTTGCCCAGACGCATGAAGTCGTCTTTGCTGTTCCACTCCGGCTGGGAGATGATCCCCACGCGGAAGCCCTGCGCTTCCAGCATGCGGCCGCAGATGGCCATACCAAAGCTTGGGTGGTCGACGTAGGCGTCGCCGGTCACCAGAATAATGTCGCAGCTATCCCAGCCAAGTTGATCCATCTCTTCACGCGACATCGGTAAAAATGGCGCAGGGCCAAAACAGGCAGCCCAGTACTGCGGCCAGGAAAATAGGTCACGATCCGGCTGGATCAGGGATATTGCGCTCATATTGCTTCCGGGGAAAATGTATACCTTAAATAATTCGAGTTG
>CABUCP010000058.1 GCA_902490055.1 uncultured Klebsiella sp.
ATTTCACTTGCGACTTTAGCTGCATTTTGTAATGTGAGAGACATCCCAGTTGGAAACTGGCCTGGCACTAACAGCACACACCTCGCAGGAATACGTTATGAAAAATGTTGGTTTTATCGGTTGGCGTGGAATGGTCGGCTCTGTTCTCATGCAACGCATGGTTGAAGAGCGTGATTTCGACGCCATTCGCCCTATTTTCTTCTCCACCTCCCAGTTGGGACAGGCTGCGCCGTCATTCGGCGGCAGTACCGGTGGCGCGCTTCAGGATGCATTCGATCTGGAAGCGCTGAAGGCGCTGGACATTATTGTCACGTGCCAGGGCGGCGATTACACCAACGAGATTTACCCGAAGCTGCGCGCAAGCGGCTGGCAGGGGTACTGGATTGACGCGGCTTCCTCGCTGCGCATGAAAGACGACGCGATCATTATTCTCGACCCGGTTAACCAGGATGTCATTACCGAGGGCCTGAATAACGGCATCAAAACCTTTGTCGGCGGCAACTGTACGGTAAGCCTGATGCTGATGTCCCTCGGCGGCCTGTTCGCTCAGGACCTGGTGGAGTGGGTGAGCGTGGCAACATACCAGGCGGCTTCCGGCGGCGGCGCGCGCCATATGCGTGAACTGCTGAGCCAGATGGGCCAACTGCATGGCCACGTGGCGAGCGAGCTGGCGAACCCGGCTTCCGCCATTCTGGATATCGAACGTAAGGTGACCTCGCTGACGCGTAGCGGCGACCTGCCGGTCGATAATTTTGGCGTTCCGCTGGCGGGTAGCCTGATCCCATGGATCGACAAACAGCTGGATAACGGTCAGAGCCGTGAAGAGTGGAAAGGCCAGGCGGAGACGAACAAAATTCTCGCCACCGCGTCGCCGATTCCGGTCGATGGTCTGTGCGTACGCGTCGGCGCGCTGCGCTGCCACAGCCAGGCCTTTACCATCAAGCTGAAGAAAGATGTTTCTATTCCGACCGTTGAGGAACTGCTGGCGGCGCACAATCCGTGGGCCAAAGTGGTACCGAACGATCGCGATATCACCATGCGCGAGCTGACCCCAGCCGCGGTGACCGGCACCCTGACGACCCCGGTAGGGCGCCTGCGTAAACTGAACATGGGCCCGGAGTACCTGTCGGCCTTTACCGTTGGCGACCAGCTGTTATGGGGCGCCGCCGAACCGCTGCGCCGCATGCTACGGCAGCTGGCGTAACGACAGGACGAACGATAAGGGGTGTGGATACACCCCTTTTTTTTTGCGTAATACAAGGAGTAAACGCGGATGTTGGATTTTTCCCCACGGAGGTAACAGAGCCTTGGCTATGCTTTAAGTAAGGAGTTTCTTACCTGAAGGTGGGACGGAGCAGGAGGATGCACGTTGGTGCTGCGCCGTTCAGGTCAAAAAAAGTCGCCGGTTACAGGAAAGGGCGACACCTACAACAGGATGAAAGCATGTCTAATCGTATCGATAGAGACGTGATTAATGCGCTTATCGCAGGTCATTTCGCGGATCCCTTTTCCGTGCTTGGCATGCACCGCACCGAGGCGGGGCTGGAAGTTCGCGCATTATTACCCGACGCCACCGAAGTGTGGGTCATTGAACCGAAAACCGGGCGCAAAGTCGGCAAACTCGAATGTCTCGACTCGCGCGGATTCTTTAGCGGCGTACTGCCGCGGCGTAAAAACGCTTTTCGCTATCAGCTGGCCGTCACCTGGCACGGACAGCAAAACCTGATTGACGACCCTTACCGTTTCGGCCCGCTGCTGCAGGATGTCGATGCCTGGCTGCTGTCGGAAGGCACGCACTTGCGCCCCTACGAAACGCTGGGCGCGCATGCCGACACCATGGATGGCGTCACTGGTACGCGCTTCTCGGTATGGGCGCCTAACGCCCGCCGGGTTTCCGTCGTCGGGCAGTTTAACTTCTGGGATGGCCGCCGCCATCCGATGCGCCTGCGTAAAGAGTCCGGGATCTGGGAACTCTTTGTCCCCGGCGCGCTTAATGGTCAGCTGTATAAATTCGAGCTGATCGACGCCCACGGTCATTTGCGGGTAAAAGCCGACCCTTATGCCTTTGAAGCGCAGATGCGCCCGGACAGCGCCTCGCTTATCTGCGATCTGCCGCCAAAAGTTGAACAGCCGGCGGCGCGCAAGGCGGCGAACCAGTTTGATGCCCCTATCTCTATCTACGAAGTGCATCTTGGATCCTGGCGTCGCCATACCGACAATAATTTCTGGCTCAGCTATCGCGAGCTGGCTGACCAACTGGTGCCGTACGCAAAATGGATGGGCTTCACCCATCTTGAGCTGCTGCCGGTGAATGAACACCCGTTTGACGGCAGCTGGGGCTATCAGCCGACCGGGCTCTATGCGCCGACTCGCCGCTTCGGCACCCGCGATGATTTCCGCTATTTTATTGACGCCGCCCATGCGGCAGGCCTCAACGTGATCCTCGACTGGGTGCCCGGCCATTTCCCGGCGGATGATTTCGCGCTGGCCTCGTTTGATGGTACCTCATTGTACGAACACAGCGATCCGCGTGAAGGCTATCATCAGGACTGGAATACGCTTATCTATAACTACGGTCGCCGCGAAGTCAGCAACTTCCTGGTGGGCAATGCGCTGTACTGGATCGAGCGTTTCGGCATTGATGCCCTGCGCGTCGATGCGGTGGCGTCGATGATCTACCGCGACTACAGCCGCAAAGCGGGTGAATGGATCCCCAATGAGTACGGCGGCCGGGAAAATCTCGAAGCGATTGAGTTCCTGCGCAACACCAACCGTATTCTCGGCGAGCAGACGCCGGGCGCGGTGACCATGGCGGAGGAATCTACCGATTTCGCCGGCGTCACGCGTCCGCCTGCTGACGGCGGTCTCGGCTTCTGGTTCAAATGGAACCTCGGCTGGATGCACGACACGCTGGATTACATGAAGCTCGACCCGGTGCATCGCCAGTTCCATCACGACAAAATGACCTTCGGCATGCTCTACAACTACACCGAGAACTTCGTCCTGCCGCTGTCCCATGATGAAGTGGTACATGGCAAAAAATCGATTCTCGACCGCATGCCGGGCGATGCGTGGCAGCGCTTCGCCAACCTGCGCGCCTATTACGGCTGGCTGTTCGCCTTCCCGGGCAAAAAGCTGCTGTTTATGGGCAATGAATTCGCCCAGGGCCGCGAATGGAACCACGACGCCAGCCTCGACTGGCATTTGCTGGAAGGCGGCGACAACTGGCACCACGGCGTCCAGCGCCTGGTGCGTGACCTGAACCACACCTACCGTCACCATAAAGCGCTGCACGAGCTTGATTTTGATCCTTATGGCTTCGAATGGCTGGTGGTTGACGATCATGAGCGTTCGGTATTCATCTTCGTGCGTCGTGATAAAGCCGGTAATGAAATCATTGTCGCCAGTAACTTCACTCCGGTGCCGCGCCACGGTTACCGTTTCGGCATTAACCAGCCGGGACGCTGGCGCGAAGCGCTGAATACCGACTCGATGCATTATCACGGCAGCAATGCCGGGAACGGCGGGGCGGTGGAGAGCGAACCTGTCGCCAGCCATGGCCGCGAGCACTCACTGTCGATAACGCTGCCGCCGTTGGCAACCATCTGGCTGGTACGGGAGGCCTGATGACGACGCTCGCCGCAGGAAAAGCCGCGCCGCTGGGCGCCAGCTATGACGGCAAAGGGGTGAACTTTACCCTCTTTTCCGCCCACGCCGAGCGGGTGGAGCTCTGCGTGTTCGACGATCGGGGTAATGAGCGGCGTTACGATCTGCCGGCGCGCAGCGGCGATATCTGGCACGGCTGGTTGACCGATGCGCGGCCGGGGCTACGCTACGGCTATCGCGTGCACGGGCCATGGGATCCGGCGCAGGGACAGCGCTTCAATCCGGCCAAGCTGCTACTCGACCCCTGTGCGCATCAGGTAGTAGGCGAGCTGCTGGATGACGAGCGTCTACACGGCGGTATGCACGAGCCGGATGCTCGCGACAGCGCCGCGATTGCGCCGAAGTCACAGGTGGTCGATCTGCATTACGACTGGCTCGGCGATAAACCGCCGCGCACGCCGTGGGGCGAAACGATCATTTATGAAGCGCACGTCAAAGGGCTTAGCTGGCTGCATCCGGAGCTGCCGGAGGCGATCCGCGGTACCTATAAGGCGCTGGGTCACCCGCTGATGATCGACTATTTTCGTCATCTGGGCATTACCGCGCTGGAGCTGATGCCGGTAGCGCAGTTCGCCAGCGAACCCCGCCTGCAGCGGATGGGCTTAAGCAACTACTGGGGCTACAACCCGCTGGCGCTGTTTGCGCTGGAGCCGCGTTATGCCAGCCAACCGCAGCGGGCGCTCGATGAGTTCCGCGATGCGGTGAAAGCGCTGCACGCAGCGGGCATCGAGGTGATCCTCGATATCGTGCTGAACCATAGCGCGGAAATCGATCTTGCAGGGCCGACCATCTCCCTGCGCGGTATTGATAACCGCAGCTATTATTGGATCAGCGACGACGGGGATTATCACAACTGGACCGGCTGCGGCAACACGCTCAATCTCAGCCATCCGGGAGTGGTGGAGTACGCGCTGCAGTGCCTGCGCTTTTGGGCCGAAGAGTGCCACGTTGACGGTTTCCGCTTCGATCTGGCGTCGGTGATGGGGCGCACGCCGGAATTTCGCCAGGACGCGCCGCTGTTTGAGGCCATTCGCCGCGACCCGACGCTGTCGGCCCTCAAGCTGATCGCCGAGCCCTGGGATATTGGCCCTGGCGGCTATCAGGTGGGAAACTTCCCGCCGCTATTTGCCGAATGGAACGATCATTTTCGCGACACCGCGCGCCGTTTCTGGCTGCAACAAAACGTGTCGCTTGGAGATTTCGCCCAGCGCTTCGCCGCGTCCAGCGATCTGTTCGCCCGCGACGGCAAGCAGCCTGCGGCGACGGTTAATCTGGTGACAGCGCACGATGGTTTCACCCTGCGCGATTGCGTCTGTTTCAATCAGAAACACAATGAGGCGAACGGCGAAGAGAATCGCGATGGGACTAACAATAACTACAGCAACAATCATGGTATAGAAGGATTAGAAGCCCATCTTGCGGTGATTGAGCGGCGACGTGATAGCGTGCATGCGCTATTGACCACGCTGCTGCTGTCGCAAGGTACGCCGATGCTGCTGGCTGGCGATGAACATGGCCATAGCCAGCACGGCAACAATAACGCGTACTGTCAGGACAATGCGCTGACCTGGCTGGACTGGCAACGGGCAAATCGCGGGCTCACCGCTTTTACCGCCGCGCTTATCCATCTACGCCGGCGCATTCCAGCGTTAACCCGCAATCAGTGGTGGCAGGAACAGGACGGCAACGTTCTGTGGCTCAACCCGCAAGGGCAGCCGTTAAACGCCGACGAGTGGCAGCACGGCGCCGCGCGTATGCAAATCCTGTTATCCGATCGCTGGCTAATCACGCTGAACGCTACCGCTGAGGTGGCGGACATGGTTTTACCTGCGGGGGAATGGCGCGCCGTTCCTCCATTCGCCGGAGAGGATAATCCGGTCATCATGGCTGTCTGGCATGGGCCCGCGCACGGAGTGTGCGTATTTCAAAGGTCGTAGTCCCTGGGGGTTTTCGGCGCGCGTTCGCAAACGCGGGTCGTAAAGCAGGGGAGTAAAAAGGAGTTAATCATGGTTAGGCTAGAAAAGAACGATCCGTTGATGCTGGCGCGTCAACTTCCTCTCAAGTCCGTGGCGCTGATCCTCGCGGGCGGGCGCGGCACCCGGCTTAAAGATTTAACCATTAAGCGTGCGAAACCCGCCGTCCACTTCGGCGGTAAGTTCCGCATTATCGACTTCGCGTTATCTAACTGTCTTAACTCAGGTATTCGCCGCATTGGCGTCATTACCCAGTATCAGTCGCACACCCTGGTGCAGCATATTCAGCGCGGCTGGTCCTTCTTCAGCGAAGAGATGAATGAGTTTGTCGACCTGCTGCCGGCGCAACAGCGCGTACACGGTGAAAACTGGTATCGCGGCACGGCGGATGCGGTGACGCAGAACCTCGACATTATTCGCCGCTATAAGGCCGAATATGTGGTGATCCTCGCCGGCGACCATATCTACAAGCAAGACTACTCGCGAATGCTGATCGACCATGTCGAAAAAGGGGCGCGCTGCACCGTCGCCTGCATGCCGGTGCCCATCGAAGAGGCATCCGCCTTCGGCGTGATGGCGGTTGATGAAAGCGAGAAGATTATCGAATTCGTCGAGAAACCGGCTAATCCGCCGGCGATGCCGAATGACGCCACCCGCTCGCTGGCGAGTATGGGTATCTATGTCTTTGACGCTGATTACCTTTATGAACTGCTGGCCGCGGACGATCTCAATGAAAACTCCAGCCACGATTTCGGCAAAGATATCATCCCGAAAATTACCGAAGCTGGCATGGCTTATGCACATCCATTCCCGCTCTCCTGCGTGCAATCCGACCCGGAAGCCGAACCGTACTGGCGCGATGTCGGTACGCTGGAAGCCTACTGGAAGGCTAACCTTGACCTCGCGTCGGTGACGCCGGAGCTGGATATGTATGACCAGCACTGGCCTATCCGTACCCATATGGAATCGCTGCCGCCGGCGAAATTCGTCCAGGATCGCTCCGGTAGCCACGGTATGACGCTGAACTCGCTGGTCTCCGGCGGCTGTATTATCTCCGGCTCGGTGGTGGTGCAGTCGGTGCTGTTCCCGCGAGTGCGGGTGAATTCATTTTGTAACATTGATTCGGCAGTCTTATTGCCAGATGTTTGGGTCGGGCGCTCGTGCCGCCTGCGCCGCTGCGTGATTGACCGCGCCTGCGTCATCCCGGAAGGCATGGTGATTGGTGAAAATGCGGAAGAAGATGCAAGCCGCTTCTACCGTTCAGAGGAAGGTATCGTGCTGGTCACGCGCGACATGCTGCGGAAACTGGGGCACAAACAGGAGCGATAATGCAGGTTTTACACGTATGTTCAGAGATGTTCCCGTTGTTAAAAACCGGCGGCCTGGCTGATGTCATCGGCGCGCTGCCGGCGGCGCAGATCGCAGATGGCGTTGATACCCGCGTGCTGCTGCCGGGGTATCCGGATATCCGCCGCGGCATTCCCGACGCGCAGGTGGTGACTCGCCGCGATACCTTTGCCGGGCGCATCACTCTGCTATTCGGCCATTTTAACGGCGTGGGCATCTATCTGATTGATGCCCCACATCTCTACGATCGCCCTGGGAGCCCGTACCACGACGCCAATATGAACGCTTACACCGACAACGTGCTGCGTTTTGCGCTACTTGGCTGGGTTGGCAGTGAGATGGCCTGCGGGCTGGATCCTTTCTGGCGCCCGGAAGTCGTGCATGCCCATGACTGGCACGCGGGCCTGACGCCGGCCTATCTGGCGGCGCGCGGCCGCCCGGCGAAATCGGTGTTTACGGTACATAACCTTGCTTACCAGGGCATGTTCTACTCCTGGCATATGAATGAGATAGAGCTGCCGTGGTCGTTTTATAACATGCACGGCCTCGAGTTTAACGGCCAGATCTCTTTCCTTAAGGCCGGGTTGTACTATGCCGACCATATTACGGCGGTGAGCCCAACCTACGCGCGGGAAATTACCGAGCCGCAGTATGCCTACGGCATGGAAGGGCTACTGCGCCAGCGGCAGCATGAAGGCCGCCTGTCCGGCATTCTTAACGGCGTTGATGACGGTATCTGGAACCCGCACAGCGATTTGCTGCTGGCGTCGCGCTATGACCGCGACTGCCTGGAAGAGAAGGCCGAGAATAAGCGACAGCTGCAGATCGCCATGGGGTTGAAGGTGGATGATAAAGCGCCGCTGTTCGCCGTGGTCAGCCGCCTGACCAGCCAAAAAGGGTTGGATCTGGTGCTGGAAGCGCTGCCGGGCCTGCTGGAGCAGGGCGGGCAGCTGGCGCTGTTAGGCGCCGGCGATCCGGTGCTGCAGGAAGGCTTCCTCGCCGCCGCCGCCGAACATCCGGGGCAGGTTGGCGTACAGATAGGCTATCACGAGGCATTTTCCCACCGCATCATGGGCGGCGCCGACGTGATTCTGGTTCCCAGCCGCTTTGAGCCGTGCGGCCTGACTCAGCTGTATGGCCTGAAATACGGCACCCTGCCGCTGGTGCGTCGTACCGGCGGTCTTGCGGATACCGTTGCCGACTGTTCGCTGGAGAACCTCGCCGATGGCGTCGCCAGCGGCTTCGTCTTCGAAGACAGCAATGCGGTGTCATTGCTGCGGGCCATCCGGCGCAGCTTTGTGTTGTGGTCGCGGCCGTCGCTGTGGCGCTACGTCCAGCGCCAGGCGATGAATATGGACTTTAGCTGGCAGGTGGCGGCGAAATCCTATCGCGAACTCTATCAACGCTTGATGTAACCACAGGAACTATGGCTATGAATGCACCCTTTAGTTATGCATCACCTACGCTGAGCGTTGAGGCGTTAAAGCATTCTATCGCGTATAAGCTGATGTTTATCATCGGTAAAGATCCGGCGATAGCTAACAAACATGAATGGCTGAACGCCACCCTGTTCGCCGTTCGCGACCGCCTGGTCGAGCGCTGGCTGCGTTCAAACCGCGCCCAGCTGTCGCAGGAGGTGCGTCAGGTTTACTACCTGTCGATGGAATTTTTGATTGGTCGCACTCTTTCTAACGCATTGTTGTCTTTAGGAATTTATGAAGATGTGAATAATGCGCTGGCCGATATGGGGCTCGATCTGGAAGAGCTGATTGATGAAGAGAACGACCCCGGTTTAGGCAACGGCGGTTTAGGGCGCCTGGCTGCCTGCTTCCTCGATTCGCTGGCGACGCTGGGCCTGCCGGGCCGCGGCTACGGTATTCGCTATGACTACGGCATGTTCAAACAGAATATCGTTGATGGACGACAGAAAGAGTCGCCGGATTACTGGCTGGAGTATGGTAACCCGTGGGAATTCGAGCGCCACAACACGCGCTATAAAGTGCGTTTCGGCGGCCGCGTGCAGCAGGAAGGTAAAAATACCCGCTGGATCGAAACCGAAGAGATTATCGCCGAAGCCTACGACCAGATTATCCCCGGCTTCGACACCGATGCCACCAATACCCTGCGGCTATGGAGCGCGCAGGCCAGTAGCGAAATCAACCTCGGTAAATTCAACCAGGGCGATTACTTTGCGGCGGTGGAAGATAAGAATCACTCCGAGAACGTTTCGCGGGTGCTTTACCCGGATGATTCCACCTATTCCGGGCGCGAGCTGCGCCTGCGCCAGGAGTATTTCCTCGTGTCGGCGACGGTACAGGATATCCTCAGCCGCCACTACCAGCTGCACCGCACCTACGATAACCTGGCGGATAAAATCGCCATTCACCTTAATGACACCCACCCGGTGCTGTCGATTCCCGAGCTAATGCGCCTGCTGATCGACGAGCATAAATTTAGCTGGGATGAGGCCTTCGAGGTGACCTGCCAGGTCTTCTCCTATACCAACCATACGCTGATGAGCGAAGCGCTGGAGACCTGGCCGGTCGATATGCTGGGCAAAATTCTGCCGCGTCATCTGCAGATTATCTTTGAGATTAACGACTACTTCCTCAAGACGCTGCAGGAGCAGTATCCCAACGATACCGCGCTGCTCAGCCGCACCTCGATTATCGATGAGTCCAACGGTCGCCGGGTGCGCATGGCGTGGCTGGCGGTGGTGGTCAGCCATAAGGTGAACGGCGTGTCCGAACTGCACTCGCGCTTGATGGTCGAGTCGCTGTTTGCCGAATTTGCGAAGATTTTCCCGATGCGCTTTACCAACGTCACCAACGGCGTGACGCCGCGGCGCTGGCTGGCGCTGGCTAACCCGCCGCTATCGCAGGTACTGGATGAGAATATCGGCCACACCTGGCGTACCGACTTGAGCCAACTGAGCGACCTGCAGCAGCATATTGATTATCCGACGGTGAACCAGGCGGTGCGCCACGCCAAGCTTGAGAACAAGCAGCGGCTGGCCAACTATATCGCTCAGCAGCTGAACGTGGTGGTCAACCCGAAGGCGCTGTATGACGTGCAGATAAAGCGTATCCACGAATACAAACGCCAACTGATGAACATTCTGCACGTGATCACCCGCTACAATCGGATCAAAGCCGATCCGCAGGCGGAGTGGGTGCCGCGGGTGAATATTTTCGCCGGTAAGGCCGCTTCGGCCTACTACATGGCAAAACATATTATTCATTTGATCAACGATGTGGCGGCGGTGGTGAACAACGATCCGCAGATTGGCGATAAGCTGAAAGTGGTGTTTATCCCTAACTACAGCGTGAGCCTGGCGCAGCTGATCATTCCGGCGGCGGATCTTTCTGAGCAGATCTCGCTGGCGGGAACGGAAGCTTCCGGCACCAGCAACATGAAGTTTGGCCTTAACGGCGCGCTGACAATTGGCACCCTCGACGGCGCCAACGTCGAAATGCTGGAGCACGTCGGCGAGGAGAATATCTTTATCTTCGGCAATACCGCGGAACAGGTGGAGGCCCTGCGCAGCAATGGCTACAAGCCGCGTGACTATTACGAGCAGGATCCGGAGCTGCATCAGGCGTTAACGCAGATCGGTACCGGATTGTTCAGCCCGTCGGAGCCCGGCCGCTACCGCGATCTGCTGGATTCGCTGATCAACTTCGGCGACCATTACCAGGTGTTGGCTGACTACCGCAGCTATGTGGATTGCCAGGATAAGGTGGACGAGCTGTACCGTCATCCGGAGGAGTGGGCCAATAAAGCGATGATGAACATCGCCAACATGGGCTATTTCTCTTCCGACCGCACGATCCAGGAGTATGCCAAACATATCTGGCATATCGACCCGGTTCGTTTGTAATCGGTTGAGCATCAGCAAAACGGGGCCAAAACGGGCCCCGTTTCTGTTTGTGCAGTGAACGTTTTATTCGGAAAAGTGCCGGGAGGGATTCAGGCTATTGCGGGA
>CABUCP010000059.1 GCA_902490055.1 uncultured Klebsiella sp.
TACGCAGTTGTCAGTCAGTGGCGGTTGTGAAAAATTCGTTAAATCAGAATTTTAATTGCCGCAGGGGAGCTGTGATGAGCGTTAATCGCCTTGAGATGCACAACATCAGCCTGGCCTTTTCCGGGTTTCAGGCGCTGAACAAGGTGGCTTTCACCCTTAATGGTGGTTCGGTGCATGCGCTAACCGGCGCCAACGGCGCAGGCAAGTCGACGCTAATGGCGGTGCTGTGCGGTACGCATGCCCATTACGAAGGTGAGGTGGTGATCAATAACCAGCCGGTCAGCATCCGTTCACCGAGGGATGCTAAACGGTTGGGGATTCATCTCGTACAGCAGGAGGTGGATGTCGCGCTGGTACCGGGCCTGAGCATTGCAGAAAACATCATGCTCGACCGGTTGGCGGAGCCGGGCGCGGCTTTTCGCTGGTCTCGGGTACGCCAGCAGGCGCGTGAGGCGCTGGCCCAGCTCGATATCACGCTTGATGTTAGACGTTCAATCGACGGTTGTACCCTTGCCGAAAAACAGCAAATTCTGCTGGCTCGCGCGCTGTCGCATCATTGCCGTTTTTTGATCCTCGATGAACCCACCGCGCCGTTGGATCAGCATGAAAGCGAACGTTTATTTGCGGTGGTTCGCCGCCTGCAGCAGCAGGGAATCAGTGTCGTTTTTATTTCTCACCGTATTCATGAATTGAAGGCGATTTGCGACACCCTGACGGTGCTGCGCGATGGACGCTTAATTGAAAGCGGGCCGATGGCGCAGCTTAGCGGCGAGCAGATCGTCGAAAAGATGCTTGGCCACGAGCTGAGCGATATTTTCCCGTCATCGCGTCCCCCGCACGGCGAGGAGGTGTTGCTGCAGGTCGAGGGGTTGCATGACGAAGCGCTGCTGCAGGATATCTCGCTACGCCTGCATAAAGGCGAAATTCTCGGGATCGCTGGCTTAGCGGGCGCAGGCAAAACGGAGCTCTGCAAAGCGCTATTTGGCGCCAGTAAAAGCCGCTTGCGTCACGGCGAACTTAACGGCCAGCCGTGGCGGCCGCGCGACCCCGCCGATTCCGTCAGCCAGGGCCTGGCGCTGGTGCCGGAAGAGCGGCGTAAAGAGGGGATTTTCATCGATGAGGCGATTGTCATGAACCTGGCGGTTAGCGCCGATAATAGCTTTTCGCGCTGGAGCCTGTTCGGTCATCGTCAGGCGTGGCGTTGGGCGCAGGAGGTGATTGCCCGTATCGGCGTGCGCGCCACCGGCCCGGCGCAGACGCTGCGTCGGCTTTCCGGCGGTAATCAGCAAAAAGTGGCGATCGGCAAATGGCTGCGCGGTAGCGCCAACGTGCTGATTTTTGACGAGCCGACCAAAGGCGTGGACGTTAAAGCCAAAACCGATTTGTTCAATTTGATTGATGGCCTGGCGCGGGAAGGCAAAGGCGTGATTTACGCCTCCGGCGAATTTTCCGAACTGGTAGGCCTGTGCGATCGCATCTGCGTGCTGTGGGATGGCCGCATTGTGGCGGAAATTCCCGGCGCTGAGGCGCGGGAAGAGACGATTCTTTATTACTCCACCGGAGGAGCGGCAGCGTGAGCAAGGCCCTGGCAGTAAATGCGACGGTATCGGGCCGTCAGCGATTTTTCGATTTTCTCTATAAATGGGGCATGTTGCTGACCGTCGTGCTGCTAATTGGCGTCTTTGGTCTTGCTTCGGATAACTTTCTCGACCCGTTTAATATCATCAATATTCTGCGCTCGATCGCTATCGTCACGGTGATAGCCATTGGCGTGTCGATTTCGCTCACCATCGGTGGCTTTGATCTGTCGGTGGGGTCGACGGCGTCTCTGGCCAACGCGCTGGTGATTTCGCTGTTTGTCTGGCACGGCTTTGGCACTACCGAAGCGATTCTTATTACCCTCGCGCTCTGTACGCTGGTCGGGCTATTCAACGCCTTTCTGATCGTCGTGCTGCGTATTCCCGACATGTTAGCCACGCTTGCCAGCCTGTTTGTAATTCAGGGGGTGGCGATGACCTACAGCTATGGCGGTTCGATCACCGAAAATATGGTGCTGCCGAGCGGCGATATGGCCGAAGGCACGATCCCGGCGGCGTTTGGCGCGCTCGGACAGGTGCCGACCATTGTCATCATTATGTTGGTGGTGACGCTGGTCGCGCAGCTGGCGCTTTCGTTTACCACCCACGGGCGGCGGATGTACGCCATCGGCGGCAACCCGGAGGCGGCACGACTCTCTGGCCTGCGGATTATCCGCTACAAGGTAGCAGCCTACGTGATTGCCTCGCTGCTGGCCGGGCTGGGCGGCATTTTGCTGGCATCAAGAATTGGTTCTTCCCAGGTAAACGCCGGCGGCGGCTACCTGATGGATGCGGTGGCGGCGGCGTGGATCGGCTTTTCACTGGCGGGCTCCGGCAAACCGAACGCACTGGGGACGCTGGTGGGGGCGGTGATCCTCGGCGTGCTTTCCAACGGCCTGGTGATGCTCTCTGTACCGTATTACGCGATGGACATTATTAAAGGACTGGTGCTGGCTGGCGCGTTGGCACTGACCTATTTTCAGCGCCGTACCTAACATTTTACAGGGTAAACAGAATGAAAAAGATAGCACTTTCTCTTATGACGCTGAGCCTGCTGCAGTCAGCGGCCGCGCTGGCGGAGACCCCAACGCCGGTGCCGGCGGCGATTGCCGAACATAGCGGCCCGATTCGCATTGCGGTAATACGTAATCTGGGGTCCGACGATAACACCACGCAGTTTGTCGCCGGGGCGATTCAGGAAGGTAAAAAACTGGGTTTTAAGGTCAGCACCTTCCTCAGCAACGGTGATGACGCTAAATTCCAGGATTTCGTCAATCAGGCGATTAGCCAGAAATATGACGGTATTATTCTTTCGCAGGGCCGCGATCCGTACTCGACCGCGCTGGTGAAAAAAGCGGTGGAAGCCGGGATTAAAGTGGCTGTCTTCGATACGGCGGTGAGCGGGGAGATCCCCGGCGTCACCGTGACCCAGCAGGATGACGCTTCGCTGACCGACCTCTCTTTTGGTCAACTGGTGAAAGACTTTAACGGCAAAGCCAATATCATCAAGCTGTGGGTGGCGGGCTTCCCGCCGATGGAGCGCCGTCAGGCGGCCTACCAGACGCTGCTTAAACAAAACCCAGAGATTAAAGAGCTTGAGTCGATCGGCGCGGTTTCTTCCGACGTGCAGGGCGATACCGCCAACAAGGTCGGGGCGATTCTGGCTAAGTATCCGAAAGGTAAAATTGACGCTATCTGGGGGACATGGGATGCCTTTAGCCAGGGGGCCTATAAGGCGCTGAAAGAGAACGGCCGAACTGAAATCAAACTCTACAGCATTGATATTTCCAATCAGGATCTGCAACTGATGCGGGAGGCCGGTAGTCCGTGGAAGGTTAGCGTGGCGGTCGACCCGAAACTGATCGGCGCCACCAACGTGCGGCTGATCGCCAACAAGATAGGCGGGGAAATCACGCCGGCAACCTACGCTTTTAAAGCGGCGGCGATCCCGCAGGCGCTGCTGACGGCGCAGCCGGGGGCGGTCAATGTGGCGTCACTGGGGAAAATTATTCCTGGCTGGGGCCAGACGGAAGACTTTATCGCGCCGTGGTTCGCGACGCTGGAAGCAAAACATAAATAATCAACCATCCCCGGAGACGGCGCGCGTCGCGCCTGTCCGGGGGAGCTGTTGGCTATTAACTATACTGGCGAACGCGGGCAATAAGCTCATCGACGCTATCGATACGCTCGGCGATGACGATAAGCGCTTTGCCGAGCGTTATCGCGTGGCGCAGGCATTCGTGGCGCATGGCCGGGTCTTGAATCGAGTCGATATCGGCGACGTGTGAAAGCCCGACGCTGCGGCGTATCAGTTCGGTGCCGCAGAAACCAATGGCATCGCACCACACCTTTTTCAGAAATAGCGATGCATAGCCGGGCCACGCCAGCGCGGCATCGTGAGTTTTTTCCGCCGCCAGCGCCTGAAAACGTTCGCTGAAGGTATGCCACAGAGTCTGAATGTCGTTGAGCCGCTGTTCGCGCGCGGCGGCGGCATCGCGTATGCCGAGATGACCCGGCAGGCCGCAGTAGTTAAGCAACAGGTTGCCGATGGCCGTACCCATATCAAAGCCGATAGGGCCGAAATAGCCAAATTCGGCGTCAATGGCTTTAACGCTGTTTTCGGCGACGAAAATGGATCCGCTGTGGATATCGCCATGCAGCAGCGCTTCAGCCTGCGAGAAAAAGCGATGCTTCAGCGCCGCGACCGCCAGTTTAAGCTGGACGTCATCACGCAGAGCGGCGACATCGTCTTCCAGTTCGGCAGGATAGTTGTTGCGCTCGTGGATCTGATACGGATCGTTAAAGAACAGATCCTCGGTGATCTCGCACATCTCCGGATTAATAAACTGCGCCACCTGCGCTTTTTTCTCATGCGGATGGAGGTAGAAATCGCTGGTGTGGAATAGCGTCTGGGCCAGATATTCGCCCAACTGACGAGCGGCCTGTGGATAGTACACGTTGCCGATAAGCTCGCCGCGCCAGATGCGGTGGTCGGAAAGGTCTTCCATCACCATCACCGCCAGAGCGGGGTCGAAATGGAGAATGTGCACCGTGTGCTGCGGGCTGTGCTGGTAGTGGGCGACCAGCGTTTGCGCTTCGAGGCGCGCGCGGTCAAGGGTCAGAGGCCAGGATTCGCCGACGCAGCGCACGTACGGCAGCGCCTGCTTAACGATGACGCGGCTCACGCCGCGAGCGTCGAAAATTTTGAATACCAGGTTGAGGTTGCCATCGCCTATCTCCTGCGCCGACACCAGCTCAGACGGATCGTCGAGGCCGCCAAATTGTTGTGCGTAAGCCACCGCATCGCTGGCCGTGAAGGTATGGTATTGCGACATTGCCTCGATCCTCAAAAGTGCTGAATTAAGCCGTTCAGACGTCTATACATCTGGATTCCATCCTGACACAATGTGATACAACAACGCAACAGGGATTTAACGATATGCAGACACTACAGACCACCAGCCTGCGGGTAAGCGAAAATCAGCTTTTTATTCTCGATCAGCAGGCGTTGCCGCAGGAAAAACGCTGGCTGGCGGCGGATAACGTTGCGCTGCTGGTGGACCATATTCATGCTTTGCGGGTGCGCGGCGCGCCGCTGATTGGCCTTTCCGCCAGTTTGCTGTTGGCGCTGTTGGCCCAGCGCGGCCTGACCCGCAACGAACTCGCGCAGGCGCTGGAAACGCTACGCGCCGCGCGGCCGACGGCGGTTAATCTGATGAACAATCTGGATCGTATGAAGTTGGCATTGGCGCAGGAGAATTACCCGCAGGCGCTGGAAGCGGAAGCGCTGCGCTTAATTGCCGAAGATAAACAGCTCTGCGCCAGCATTGCCGAAGCCGGAAACGCGCTGGTTACGCCGGGTAGCCGTCTGTTGACCCACTGTAACACCGGCGGCCTGGCGACGGCCGGCGTCGGTACCGCGTTGGGTGTTATCGCCCTGGCCCATGAACAGGGCAAAGTGGCGAATGTCTGGGTCGACGAGACGCGACCGCTGCTGCAGGGCGGGCGTTTGACCGCCTGGGAACTGGGCGAACTGGGCGTGCCTTATCATCTCATTACCGATTCAATGGCCGCCAGCCTGATGGCGCAGGGACTGGTTGATGCGGTATGGGTTGGCGCGGATCGTATCGCCGCCAACGGCGACGTGGCCAATAAAATCGGCACTTACTCGCTGGCGGTGCTGGCCAATTATCATCGTATTCCATTCTATGTAGCGGCGCCGCAAACGACCCTCGATCGCCACTGTCCTGATGGGGCGGCGATCCCCATCGAACAGCGTGCGGCGCACGAGGTGACCGGCGTTCAAGGTAGCTTTGGCGCCGTACAGTGGGCACCGCAAAATGCCCCGGTTTACAACCCGGCGTTTGACGTGACGCCGGCGGCGTTAATCAGCGGCTGGGTACTGGATAGCGGGGTAGTGACGCCGCAGCAGGTTGCGGAAGGCATCTTTGCGCCGCGAGCGTAATGGTTAATCTTAATAAGGAACGGCTATGTGGCAAGAAAGGCTCGTGCAGCTGGTGACGACCTGTCACTGGATCGGCGCGAAAGGGTGGGCGCCGGCGACCGGCGGCAATATGTCGGTGCGTCAGGATGAACGCTGGTGTTGGTTAAGCGAGTCGGGGCGCGATAAGGGCAGCCTGACCAGCGACGATTTTTTACAGGTGGATATCGCCGACAATAGCGCGCCTTCGGGGCGCAAACCCTCGGCGGAAACCGGGCTACATACCCTGGTGTATCGCCTGTTTCCTGAAGCGAATGTGGTGCTGCACGTGCATACCGTGCACGCCACGGTACTGTCGCGGCTGGAAGCCGGCGATACCTTACAGCTGCAGGGCTATGAGATGCAAAAAACGCTGAGTGGGCAGCAAAGTCATCTTGATAGCGTGCCGGTGGCGATTTTCGATAACGATCAGGATATTGAGGCGCTGGCGGCGCGGATTGAAGCGTACGCGCGTTGCCATCCGTTACGCTACGGCTTTTTAATCCGCGGCCACGGCTTAACCTGCTGGGGCAAGGATATTAGCGAGGCGCGGCGCCAGCTGGAAGGGCTCGAATTTCTCTTCGAATGCGAGCTGCTGCGCCGCCGCTATGCGTAAAGGCGATTAGGGTAAGCGCGGGTAAGCATCGGCGATGGCATCGCCGGTGAACTGTGCTATCCAGCCTTCCGGATTATCAAAAATACGAATGGCGGTGAAGTTCGGTTCTGAACCCATATCAAACCAGTGCGGGGTATTCGCCGGTACGGAAATCAGATCGTTTTTTTCGCATAACACCTGAAAGACTTCGTCGCCGATATGCAGGCAAAACAGCCCGGCGCCTTCAACAAAGAAGCGCACTTCATCTTCGCCGTGGGTGTGCTCATTGAGGAATTTCGCCCGCAGCGCTTCTTTCTGCGGGTTATCCGCCCGCAGACTGATCACATCCCAGCTCTGATAGCCTTTTTCGGCCACCAGTTTATCAATCGCGTGCTGGTAGGCGGCAATGACGGTTTCAGCGGTTGGCGCCGGGCCCAGGTAGCGATCGGCCTGCCAGCGTTCAAATCGCACGCCTTTGGCGCGCAGCTGCTGCTGGATCTCATCGGCATTGCTGCTGTGCCAGCTCGGATGGCTGGCATCGTTGACGGAAAAAATGGTTAATGCGCTCATGCAGGAAGTTGCTCCGGATCGATGTCATCAAAACGCTGAACCTGTGGGTGGCGGCTGGCCGGGTCGCGGTCGCCACGGACCAGTTGCAGGGTACGTAACCCCGCCTCTTCGGCGGCATCCAGTTCCTGATGAATATCAGAGAGGAACAGAATGCGCGCCGGGGTATGCCCTAACTGCTCGGCGATAGCGCGATAGGATTGCGTCTCGCGCTTGGCGCCGACCAGGGTATCGAAATACCCGCTGAACAGATGAGTAATATCACCTTCGTCGCTGTAGCCAAATAACAATTTCTGCGCGGCCACCGAGCCTGAGGAATATACATATAAATCAATACCCATTGACTTCCACTTTTCTAGCGCCGGCAGCACGTCGGGATAGAGGTGGCCGGTAAAGTCGCCGTTCAGGTAGCCATCGCGCCAGATAATACCCTGCATCGCTTTCAGCGATGTTGATTTGCGGTCTTCATCCATAAAGCGGAACAGGGTATCAATAAGCTGTGCGGCGCTGGCATCGGGTGCGGCGATTTCTGTTCGCAGATTGTCGAGAATGGTATTGACCGGTTCTACGTACTGCTGGGCGGTGACAAAAGCGGCCAGACGCTCGCGAGCATAGGGAAACAGCACGTTATGAACGAAGCGGATGTCGCTGGTGGTGCCTTCAATGTCGGTCACGATAGCGCGGATCATGGTGTCTCCAGAGTGGATGGTGCGCCGTGCTGCCGGTGGCGTCGATTTACCGCCCGTGGCGGGCGAAATAACGTTAGCATTTAGACGTCTAAGCGTCTTGATTGCCAAATATTAACATCGTGTTATAGTGGCTTCAACAACAGCATTACAATCGGAACAACGAGAATGAGCAATAAGCCACTGATTCCTGAGAGTAAACTGCCTGCTTTAGGCACCACAATTTTTACCCAGATGAGCGCGCTGGCGCAGCAGCATCAGGCCATCAATCTATCACAAGGTTTTCCTGATTTTGACGGCCCGCGCTATCTGCAGGAGCGATTGGCCTGGCACGTCGCTCAGGGGGCGAACCAATATGCTCCGATGACCGGCGTACCGGCGCTGCGCGAAGCCATTGCGGATAAAACCGCCGAGCTGTATGGCTATCGTCCGGATGCGGATAGCGATGTCACCGTCACTGCGGGAGCGACTGAAGCGCTGTATGCGGCGATCTCCGCGCTGGTCAGAGCCGGCGATGAGGTGATCTGCTTTGATCCGAGCTACGATAGCTATGCGCCAGCGGTGGAACTGTCCGGCGGGGTGCTGAAACGGATTGCCCTGCAACCGCCGCATTTTCGCGTCGACTGGCAGCAGTTTGCCGCAACGCTGAGCGAGCGCACCCGGTTGGTTATCCTCAATACGCCGCATAACCCGTCAGCGACCGTCTGGCAGCGAGAAGACTTCGCCGCACTGTGGCAGGCCATCGGCGAGCGAGAAATTTACGTTATCAGCGACGAGGTGTATGAGCATATCTGTTTTGCTGAGCAGGGCCATGCCAGCGTGCTGGCTCATCCGCAGCTGCGCGAAAGGGCGGTGGCGGTCTCTTCCTTCGGTAAAACGTTTCATATGACCGGCTGGAAAGTCGGCTATTGCGTGGCGCCGGCCGCCATCAGCGCCGAGTTACGTAAAGTGCATCAGTATTTGACCTTTGCCGTTAATACGCCGGCCCAGCTGGCCCTGGCGGATATGCTACGCGCGCAGCCGGAACACTATCGCGAGCTACCTGAGTTTTATCGAGCGCGACGGGATCTGTTTATCGATGCGCTGCGCCATAGCCGGCTGGAGATCCTGCCGTGCGAAGGCACCTATTTCCTGCTGGCCGACTATAGCGCGATATCCGACCTCGATGACGTCAGCTTCTGCCGCTGGTTGACCACCGAGGTCGGGGTGGCGGCGATCCCGTTATCGGTGTTCTGCGCAGATCCCTTCCCGCACAAGCTGATTCGCCTGTGCTTTGCTAAACAGCCAGAGACCCTGCTGGCGGCGGCAGAGCGCCTGCGCCGCCTGTAGCTATTTCACCGTCCACGCCTGGGAAAACTGACGGTCGCCGAACATCTCGGCCAGGCCGTTAATTTGCTTCAGGCGTAATACTTCATCAGCATCCATACCCAGCTCTTTGCTAATTTTGCTATCGTTCCAGCCAAGATTAGCCAGCTCGCGGACGATTTCCGACATTGCGTGAATCTGATGGCGCCCGCGTGCGCGGTTGTGGCGGATAGTCGCCGCCATCAGAGCATCGCGTGAGTGGCTGTTTTCCGCCAGGCAGGTTATCGGGAGATAACCTTTCAGCTGTTTTTTCAGTACCATTTTACTGCTCGCGAGTTCGTGGCGGTGGAAGCCATCAACGATGGTATAGCGCTGTGGCTGCTGCTCCAGCACCACGATAGGTTGCGTGAAACCGTTGGCTTCCAGCGAGGTTAATAACAACCGCTTTTCCGGAGGCGCAAGGTTATTAGGGTTGTAATCGTTGGGGGTCACGTCTTCTTCTTTGACCCACAACACGCAGTCAACCGGCTGGTTGTTAAAGGGGCTATGGCGGTGCAGAGCCTGGCGAAAGTGGTTCAGCGCGTCGATTTTTTCCTCTTCCGGCAGCGCTGCCAGATACTCTTCGATTTGGGTTATTAGTCGTTGTTGCATAACAGTCCCCATTGTTGACGCTTTTTACTGATGCGTTAGTTTTTATAGCGATTGGCTTTAGTTGGGCTAAATGAAAGCTGACGACACCAGTAATCGTTGTTTAACAACACTTTGCAGACTCGTCGCCATGAAGGGATATCCCGGGTACCGATATCGCTTTCCTGACTATCGGGGATATCTTCCATGCCCTGCTTTTGGTACCAGCGCAGGTACACCGCGATTTTGTTGCGATAGTGCTCGGCGGTTGGCCGCGGCATACTGTCCAATAAAAACAGGGCATAGCTCTTCCAGCTGTGATGCCCGGGTTTATCGAGTTTGCGGTGGCCGTAAAATTTGTTGTCATATCCCGCGTAAATGCCGCCGCTGTGTACGCCGTTTACGCGCTGGCAGATAGCTGCCCAGCGCTCAGGTTCCAGCACGTGATACAGCCAGAGTCCCTGACGCTGTTCCGGGCCAAAGGGTTCGCAGATGCGCATATAGCGCAGCGGTACCCCGGCCTGATACATCAGATCGTAAAGGGGGTTATAGGTATGGCCGCTTTTGCTGAACCAGGTCCAGATATCGGCGGTTTTCCAGTCGTAGATAGGATAGATATACCAGGTATGGCCGCCCGGCGCTGAGGTTGTCCAGGGTTTATCATCAGCAAAGCGCAGCTTGCGCTGTGATGAGATGGTCATAAAACGGTTTAACGACTCATCCGCCCGGATACCCACCAGCATCGCCGCCGGGCGGTTTTGTGAAAACCAGTCGGCGAAATCACGAACGAACTCTTCAAAGCTCATTCCGTTACTATAAAACGGAAAATAGCCGGGATCGGTAATCGCATCAGCAGGGGGTTGGCGTACCCAATTGGCGCCAGGTTCCCAGCATTGCCACTCTGGAG
>CABUCP010000060.1 GCA_902490055.1 uncultured Klebsiella sp.
TTTCTGGTTGGGCCTATGGGTGCCGGCAAAAGCACTATTGGGCGCCAGTTAGCCCAACAGCTCAGCATGGAATTTTACGATTCCGATCACGAGATTGAAAAACGCACTGGCGCAGATGTCGGCTGGGTCTTCGATGTTGAAGGCGAAGAAGGTTTCCGCGATCGTGAAGAAAAGATCATCAATGAGTTGACGGAAAAACAGGGAATCGTACTCGCCACTGGCGGCGGCTCAGTAAAATCCCGTGAAACGCGTAACCGTCTCTCCGCCCGCGGCGTGGTGGTCTACCTGGAAACGACAATCGAAAAACAGCTTGCTCGTACGCAGCGCGATAAAAAGCGTCCTTTATTACAAGTAGATGCGCCGCCACGTGAAGTGCTTGAAGCGTTGGCAGATGAACGCAATCCGCTGTATGAAGAGATCGCCGATGTCACTATTCGCACCGACGATCAAAGCGCGAAAGTTGTCGCAAACCAGATTATTCATATGCTGGAAAGCAACTGATTCTGGCTTAATAAAGTGCGTCAGAGTAAAAGTAACTGAGGTGGACGTCGCGTTATGGAGAGGCTTACTGTAACCCTCGGGGAACGTAGTTACCCGATTACCATCGCGGCTGGTTTGTTTAACGATCCAGCTTCTTTTCTGCCACTGAAATCAGGCGACCAGGTCATGCTGGTCACCAATGAAACGCTGGCGCCGCTTTATCTTGATACCGTTCGCTCCGTACTGGAGCAAGCGGGTGTCAAAGTCGACAGCGTCATCCTGCCCGACGGCGAGCAGTATAAAAGCCTGGCGGTTATGGATACGGTATTTACCGCGCTGTTGCAAAAACCGCATGGCCGCGACACCACGTTAGTGGCGCTCGGCGGCGGCGTGGTTGGCGATTTAACCGGTTTTGCCGCGGCGAGCTATCAGCGCGGCGTACGTTTTATTCAGGTTCCCACCACGCTGCTTTCGCAGGTGGACTCTTCGGTTGGCGGCAAAACGGCCGTAAACCATCCCCTCGGTAAAAATATGATTGGCGCCTTCTGGCAGCCGGTTTCCGTTGTCGTTGATCTTAATTGTCTCAAGACATTGCCGAAGCGCGAGCTCTCCTCCGGCCTGGCTGAAGTCATTAAGTACGGCATTATCCTCGACGGCGAATTCTTCCGCTGGCTGGAAGACAACATCGATGCGCTGATGGCGCTGGATGAAAAAGCGATGGCGTACTGTATTCGCCGTTGCTGTGAGCTGAAAGCCGAAGTTGTTGCCGCCGACGAGCGCGAAACCGGGTTACGTGCTTTACTGAATCTTGGACATACATTTGGTCATGCTATCGAAGCCGAAATGGGCTACGGTAACTGGCTGCATGGCGAAGCCGTGGCGGCAGGTATGGTCATGGCGGCGCATACGTCTGAACGTTTAGGGCAGTTTAGCGCGCAGGATACGCAGCGTATTATTACGCTGTTGCAACGTGCAGGGTTGCCGGTACGCGGGCCGCAGGAAATGTCTGCAGAAGCGTATTTGCCCCACATGATGCGTGATAAAAAGGTACTGGCAGGCGAGATGCGCCTGGTGTTGCCGCTCGCTATAGGAAAGAGCGAGGTCCGCGGCGGAGTGTCGCACGATGTAGTTCTTGGCGCGATTGCTGATACTCAGCAGGCGCAACAATAAGAAGGTCTAGCCGCGTCCGCGCGGCGTTATCATTTCGGGCGACATGCGATAATCGTGAGCATAAGCCTTTTAGTGGGGTGTTAAATGGATGATTTCAAACCAGAAGACGATATGAAAGCCGATCGCAACGATCGTCGTGCTGGTCGTTCCCGTCAGTCTTCCGAGCGTGATGCCGATCCGCAGATCAATTTTGACGATCTCGATCTTGAGGCCGACGAAGGCCGTCCGACGCGCGCGAATAAAGCCCGTCGTGAGCGCGATGAAGAAGAGTACGAAGAGGACCTCGAGTCCACAGAAGAAGAGGCAGAAGAAGAGCCGCAGGTTGAACGCCGTCCGCGTAAGCGTAAAAAGGCCCCTGCTAAGCCGGCTTCCCGCCAGTACGTCATGATGGGCGTTGGGGTACTGGTACTCCTGCTGCTGATCGTCGGCGTGGGTTCGGCGTTGAAATCGCCATCTTCTTCCAATGAATCCGCTTCTGGTGAGAAGAGCGTTAACCTGTCGGGCGATCAAAGCATGACGGCTGACCAGAACAATAGTGCCGCGCAGCCGGTCGATCAGACTGCGGGCAATACCAATCCGCAACAGCAGCAGGATGTTTCTCTGCCGCCGATCGCCTCTAACCCGACTCAGGGGCAGCCTGCCGTCGAGCCGCAGGGCCAGCAGCGCGTAGAAGTTCAGGGCGACTTGAACAATGCGCTGACCCAGCAGCAGGGTCAGATGGATAGCGCCGTAGCGAACTCCACTTTACCGACCGAACCTGCAACCGTTGCGCCGATGCGTAATGGCGCCGCTTCGCGTCAAAATACCGAACGTCAGACCGCAGCTACGCCGCGTCCTGCCGAGCGTAAACAGGTGGTTATCGAACCGAAGCCGCAGAGCAAACCGCAGGCTACCGCTAAGGCACCGGTTGAAACCAAGCCTAAGCACGTAGAAAGCGCGCCTGCTGCTACCGCCAGCAAGCCTGTCGCCACCGCGCAGACTAAACCTGCCGCTGCGCCGACCACGACCGCGCCAGGCGCAACGAAGGCTGCACCGGCGGCTACCGCTGCGCCTGCAGCTACCGCCGCAACTGGCAGCAAAACCGCTGGCGATGTTGGCTCAATGAAGTCTGCCCCGGCTGGCAACTATACACTGCAGCTCAGCAGCTCCTCTAACTACAACAACCTGAACAACTGGGCGAAGAAAGAGAAGCTGGAAAAATATGTTGTCTATGAGACGACTCGCAACGGTCAACCGTGGTACGTGTTGGTTAGCGGCATCTACGCTTCGAAAGATGAAGCGAAACGTGCTGTCGCCGCGCTTCCTGCGGATGTGCAGGCGAAAAATCCGTGGGCAAAACCGCTGCATCAGGTTCAAGCTGACCTGAAATAATGCCGCGAGAAGTCTTAAGCGCAGGATGCTGTCGGAGCCGTTTCTCCACAGCCGGAGAAAGTGTAATTAGTTAGGCAGCATGAAAAAGAATCGCGCTTTTCTGAAGTGGGCAGGGGGGAAATACCCCCTGCTTGACGATATTAAAAAGCATTTGCCGGCTGGCGAATGCTTGATTGAGCCCTTCGTGGGCGCCGGGTCGGTATTTTTGAATACCGACTTTTCTCGTTATATCCTCGCGGATATTAACAGTGACCTGATCGGTCTGTATAACATCGTTAAATTACGCACCGACGAGTACGTCGCCGCGGCGCGCGAGATGTTTACGCCGGAAAACAACGCCGCTGAGCGCTACTACCAGTACCGTGATGAATTCAACCAAAGCCAGGATCCGCTGCGTCGCGCGGTGCTGTTCCTGTATCTGAATCGCCACGGTTACAACGGTCTGTGTCGTTACAACCTGCGCGGCGAGTTTAACGTGCCGTTTGGCCGCTATAAGAAACCCTATTTCCCCGAAGCTGAACTGTACCACTTCGCCGCCAAGGCGCAGAACGCCGAGTTTTATTGCGAATCTTATGAAGAGTGCATGAAGCGGGCGGATAGCCGAACGGTGGTTTATTGCGATCCGCCGTATGCGCCGCTGACGGCGACGGCGAATTTCACCGCCTACCACACCAACAGCTTCAACCTTGAGCAGCAGGTACTGCTGGCGCAAAAGGCGGAATCGCTGATGGCAAGACAGATTCCCGTGCTGATCTCCAACCATCGCACGCCGTTGACGCAGGAGTGGTATAAAAACGCGGCGGAAACGCATATTGTGAAGGTTCGGCGCAGTATCAGCAGCAACGGTGGTACGCGTAAAAAGGTGGACGAGCTCTTAGCGCTCTACCGTCCGCCGAAGACCAAATAAATTTCAAGGAGATGCGGATGAAGCAGTATTTGATTGCCCCTTCGATTTTGTCGGCTGATTTTGCCCGTTTGGGCGAGGATACCGCTAAGGCGCTGGCGGCGGGTGCGGATGTCGTGCACTTCGACGTCATGGACAACCACTACGTGCCGAATCTGACGATTGGCCCGATGGTGCTGAAGTCGCTGCGCAAATACGGTATTACCGCGCCGATCGACGTGCACCTGATGGTGAAGCCGGTCGACCGCATCATTCCTGATTTTGCCGAAGCCGGCGCCAGTATTATCACTTTCCACCCGGAAGCCTCCGAACACGTCGACCGCAGCCTGCAGCTCATCAAAGAGCATGGCTGTAAAGCGGGCCTGGTGTTCAACCCGGCAACGCCGCTGAGCTATCTCGATTACGTCATGGATAAGCTGGATGTGATCCTGCTGATGTCGGTAAACCCGGGCTTTGGCGGCCAGTCCTTTATTCCGCAGACGCTGGAAAAGCTGCGCCAGGTACGTCAGATTATTGATGAATCCGGCTACGATATTCGTCTCGAAGTCGACGGCGGCGTGAAAGCCAGCAATATTGGCGAAATCGCCGCGGCCGGTGCGGATATGTTTGTCGCGGGCTCGGCGATCTTCGGCCAGCCGGATTACAAAAAAGTGATTGATCAAATGCGTAGTGAATTAGCGAAGGTTAGTCATGGATAAATTACAGGCGATTCGCGGCGTGGCGTTTGACCTGGACGGCACGCTGGTCGACAGCGCTCCGGGTTTAACCGCCGCCGTTGATAGCGCGCTTTACGCCCTTGAACTGCCGGTGGCGGGGGAAGAACGCGTCGTGACCTGGATTGGCAACGGCGCAGACGTCCTGATGGAGCGGGCGCTGAGCTGGGCTCGTCAGGAACGCGCAACGTTACGCGCGGCGATGGGTAAGCCTTCCGTCGATAATCATGATATTCCGCAAGACGAGCAGCTGCGCGTTTTGCGTAAACTGTTCGACCGCTACTATGCCGAAGCGGCTGAAGAGGGGAGCTTCTTGTTCCCGGCGGTGGCCAATACGCTCGGCGCGCTGCACGCAAAGGGCCTGCCGTTGGCGCTGGTGACCAACAAACCGACGCCGTTCGTTGCGCCATTGCTCCAGGCGCTGGATATCGCGAAATACTTTAGCGTAGTGATCGGCGGCGACGACGTGAAGAATAAAAAGCCGCATCCGGATCCGCTGCTGCTGGTGGCGGAAAAGCTCTCGCTGGCGCCTGGCGAACTGCTGTTCGTCGGTGATTCGCGCAACGATATTCAGGCGGCGAAGGCGGCGGGTTGCTACTCTATCGGCCTGACCTACGGCTATAACTACGGTGAGCCGATTGCGCTGAGCGAACCGGATTTTATCTTTGAACAATTTAACGAACTCTTGCCCGCTCTTGGGCTACCGTACAGTGAAACTCAGGAATTAAAAAATGACTAAGCCCATCGTTTTTAGTGGCGCACAGCCCTCAGGTGAATTGACCATTGGCAACTATATGGGTGCGCTGCGTCAATGGGTAAACATGCAGGATGACTATCACTGTATTTACTGCATCGTTGACCAGCATGCGATCACCGTGCGTCAGGATCCGCAGAACCTGCGTAAAGCGACGCTGGACACGCTGGCGCTGTATCTGGCCTGTGGTATCGATCCGCAAAAGAGCACTATTTTCGTCCAGTCCCACGTGCCGGAGCACGCTCAACTGGGCTGGGCGCTGAACTGCTATACCTATTTCGGCGAACTGAGCCGTATGACCCAGTTTAAAGACAAATCAGCGCGCTACGCGGAAAACATCAACGCCGGCCTGTTCGACTACCCGGTGCTGATGGCTGCTGACATTCTGCTGTACCAGACCAACCAGGTGCCGGTGGGCGAAGATCAGAAACAGCATCTTGAGCTGAGCCGCGACGTTGCGCAGCGCTTTAATGCTATCTATGGCGATATCTTTAAAGTGCCTGAGCCATTCATTCCTAAGTCCGGCGCACGCGTGATGTCGCTGCTGGAGCCGACGAAGAAGATGTCCAAGTCCGACGACAACCGCAATAACGTCATCGGCCTGCTGGAAGATCCGAAGTCGGTGGTGAAGAAGATCAAACGCGCGGTGACCGACTCCGACGAGCCGCCGGTAGTCCGTTACGATCTGCAAAACAAAGCGGGCGTCTCCAACCTGCTGGATATCCTCTCCGCCGTGACCGGCCAGAGCATTCCGGATCTGGAAAAGCACTTCGAAGGCAAAATGTACGGCCATCTGAAAGGCGAAGTCGCCGAAGCGGTTTCCGGCATGCTGACCGAGCTGCAGGAGCGCTATCATCGTTTCCGCAACGACGAAGCGTTCCTCAACCAGGTGATGAAAGACGGCGCCGAAAAGGCCAGCGCGCACGCCTCTAAGACGCTGAAAGCGGTATACGAAGCGATTGGTTTTGTCGCCAAGCCATAATAAGGCTCGCTGAAGGTAAAAAAACCGGGATTATCCCGGTTTTTTTGTGTCTGTCAGAGCGCATTAGCTTAATGGTTAGAAAACCAGTTCAGTTTGTCGCGCAGCGCCACCACGCGGCCAACGATAATGAGCGACGGGCTGGCCATCTGCTGCGCCAGAATATCTAACTGATCCAGCGTCCCGGTGACCACCTTTTGGCTGACCGCGGTGCCGTTCTCGACGATGGCGGCTGGCATATCCGCCGCCATACCGTGCGCCATCAGTTTCTCGCGGATCGCCGACGCCTGGTTCAGCCCCATATAGAACACCAGCGTCTGCTTTTCCGCCGCCAGATTTCGCCAGTCGAGATCGCTACCGGTTTTCAGATGGCCGGTGACCAGACGCACGCCCTGGGCGAAATCGCGGTGGGTGAGCGGAATGCCGGAGTAGGCCGAGCAGCCGGAGGCGGCGGTGATCCCCGGGACGACCGAGAACGGAATGCCTGCTGCGCAGAGCGTTTCCAGCTCTTCGCCGCCGCGGCCAAAAATAAAGGGGTCGCCGCCTTTAAGACGGACGACGCGTTTGCCGCTTTGCGCTTCGCGCAGCAGGATCTGGTTAATCTCCTCCTGCGGTACGCAGTGATAGCCCGCGCGTTTGCCAACGAATACCCGGTCGGCGTCGCGGCGCACCAGATTCATAATATCGTCGGAGACCAGTCGGTCGTAAACCACTACATCCGCCTGCTGGATCTGCTGCAGCCCCTTAAGGGTGAGCAATCCGGCATCACCCGGCCCGGCGCCAACCAGCACCACTTCGCCACGATGTTCCAGCGGTTCGCTCAGCAGCTGTTCAGTCGTATCGGCGACGGCCTGGCGATCGTCATTTGCCAGCGATTGCGCGAGGCGATCGTTAACAAACAGCTTTTCCCAGAAGCGACGGCGCTCGCCAACGGTAGCGAACTGTTTTTTCACTCTTGCGCGAAGCTGACCGGCGTAGCCGGCGATTTGTCCCAGGTGCAGCGGTAGCAATGACTCGAGCTTTTCGCGCAGCAGGCGCGCCAGCACCGGTGAGGTGCCGCCGGAAGACACGGCAACCATTAGCGGCGAGCGGTCGATAATCGACGGCATGATAAAGCTGGCCTGGCGCGGCGCATCCACCACGTTGCAGAAAATCCGCCGCGCTTCGGCGGCCTCGCTGACCTGCTGATTAACGGTATCATCGTCAGTGGCGGCGATCGCTAGCCAGCAGTTATCGAGCAGCGCAGGATTGAAATCACCCTGCGCCAGCGTCAGCATTTGCGCCTCGGCCCACACCTGAAATTGCGGGGTAAACTGGCGTGAATTCACCGTTAACCGGGCGCCAGCGTCTAACAGCAGGCGCGCCTTACGTTCAGCGACATCGCCGCCGCCGACCAGCAAGCAGTCGCGATCGCGTAGTTGGCAGAAAATAGGTAAGTGGTCCACGGCAGATCCTCACAGCTTAGGGGGGAAAGGGAGTGCGGTCGTAGCATAGCAGCAGAGGGAATCACGGAGATATGAATTTTGCCGCCTCTACTTATTAGTGGTCATAAGTTGAATATATGGTTCCCCCCGCGGCGCGGAGGGAACCTTGCGGCATCAGGCTTTTAGCTGAACTTTGCCATCTTTTACGCGGGCTTCGTAATGGGCGATAGAGTGGCTCTCATCTTCCATACACAGGCCATCGCTGAGGCGGAAACGCTGTTTTTTTAGCGGGCTGGCAACCCACAGCGCGCCTTCGTGCTCGGCGATAATCCCGCGGGACAGTACGCTGGCGTTGAAGAACGGGTCGATATTGCTAATGGCGAAGACTCTGTCGTCATGGTACGGACGGAAGATTGCCACCTGCTGCTGACCCAGCAGCGCGCAGACACCGGTTGCCGGCAGGATGTCGTCAATTTTGCAGATGTTTACCCACTGGCTCATGCGTTTTCCTCCACCAGAGTGACCGGGATACGCTCATACGGCGTGGCCGGACGATGCTGGTCACGTTCCGGCACAACCTGAACGTTCGGGTCGCGCTGGGCGCTGTTGATAAAGTGTTTGAAGCGCGTCTGCGCCGCTGGATTGTTAACGGTTTCGGTCCATTCGCAGGCAAAGGCTTCGCGCAGGCGCGCCAGCTCTTCTTCCAGATGCTCGTTCAGACCCAGCTTGTCGTCGATGATGACGCTACGCAGGTAGTCGATGCCGCCTTCCATGTTGTCCAACCACGGAGCGGTACGGGTTAGCTTATCGGCGGTACGGATATAGAACATCATAAAGCGGTCGAGATATTTGATCAGGGTTTCGCGATCGAGGTCGGCAGCCAGCAGATCGGCGTGGCGCGGTTTCATCCCGCCGTTACCGCAAACGTACAGGTTCCAGCCTTTCTCGGTGGCGATGATCCCAACGTCTTTCCCTTGAGCTTCCGCACATTCGCGGGTACAGCCGGAGACGCCGAACTTCATTTTGTGCGGTGTGCGGATGCCTTTGTAGCGGTTTTCCAGCTCAACGCCGAAGCCGACGCTATCGCCGACGCCGTAGCGACACCAGGTGCTGCCGACGCAGGTTTTCGCCATTCGTAGCGCTTTGGCATATGCATGGCCGGTTTCGAAGCCGGCTTCAATCAGCTGACGCCAGATTTCCGGCAGGTCGTCTTTCTGCGCGCCAAACAGGCCGATACGCTGGGAGCCGGTGATTTTGGTGTACAGATTAAATTCGCGCGCGATACGGCCGACGGCAACCAAACCTTCCGGCGTAATTTCCCCGCCAGCGGAACGCGGGATGACCGAGTAGGTCCCGTCTTTCTGAATGTTGGCGAGGAAGTTATCGTTGGTGTCCTGCAGCGGCGTGTGCTGCGGTTTGAGGATGTACTCATTCCAGCAGGAGGCCAGCAGGGAACCGACGGTTGGTTTACAGACTTCACAGCCGTAGCCCTGACCGTGTTTTTCCAGCAGTTCATCGAAGGTTTTGATGCCTTCGACGCGAATCAGGTGGAACAGCTCCTGACGAGAGTAGGCGAAGTGTTCACACAGATTGTTGTTCACTTCGATACCCTGTTTCGCCAGTTCGGCGTTGAGCACCTGCGTGACCAGCGGAATACAGCCGCCGCAGCCGGTACCGGCTTTGGTTTCCGCTTTCAGCGCCGCGACGGTGTGGCAGCCTTTGTTGATAGCGGCGATCAGGTCGCCTTTGCTAACGTCGAAGCAGGAACAAATCTGCGCGCTGTCCGGCAGTTTATCTACGCCGATCGACGGCTTGCCGCTGCCGGCGTGGGCCGGGAGGATCAACGAGTCCGGGTTCTCCGGCAGCTCGATGGCATTCAGCACCAGCTGCAGCAGGTTGCCGTAATCGCTGGTGTCGCCGACCAGTACCGCGCCGAGCAGGGTCTTGTTGTCTTCGCTGACGATAAGACGTTTGTAGACTTCTTTGCTTTCGTCGAGATAGACGTAGCTGCGGGCGCCCGGGGTGCGACCGTGGGCATCGCCGATACCGCCAACGTCAACGCCGAGCAGTTTCAGTTTGGCGCTGAGGTCGGCGCCGGTGAACATATTTTCGTTACCGAGGATATGGTCGACGGTGACCTGCGCCATTTTGTAACCCGGCGCGACCAGACCGTAGACGCGGTTATTCCAGCTGGCGCATTCGCCGATCGCGTAGATATCCGGGTCGGAAGTCTGACAGGTATCGTTGACCATGATGCCGCCGCGCTGGGCGACCGCCAGGCCGCACTGTGTAGCCAGTTTGTCACGTGGACGGATACCGGTAGAGAAGACGATGAAATCGACCTGCAGTTCGCTACCGTCGGCGAAGTGCATGGTTTTGCGCGCTTCAGTGCCCTGCTGGACGATCTCTTTGGTATTTTTGCTGGTGTGAACTTTCACGCCCATGCTTTCGATTTTACGCTTCAGCTGCTCGCCGCCCATCTGGTCGAGCTGCTCGGCCATCAGCATTGGCGCGAACTCGATTACGTGGGTTTCGACGCCGAGGTTTTTCAGCGCGCCGGCCGCTTCCAGGCCAAGCAGGCCGCCGCCGACGACCGCGCCGCGTTTGCTGCGGCGAGCGCAGGATTCGATAGCATTAAGATCTTCAATGGTGCGATAAACGAAGCAATCCTGAGTTTCCGAACCTTTAATCGGCGGGATCCACGGATATGAACCAGTCGCCATAATCAGTTTGTCGTAGAAGACGGTACGACCTGCGCTGGAGTGGATGACTTTCTCCTGGCGGTTGATCGTGATCGCGCGTTCGCCGATCAGCACTTTGACGCCGTGTTTCTCATAGAAACCTTCACGTACCAGCGACAGCTCTTCAGCGGTGTGATGGGAGAAATAAGACGACAGGTGGAC